>NZ_JBNZCE010000018.1:238951-258637 GCF_050589265.1 Actinoplanes sp. G11-F43 | reverse complement strand
CTTCACCCGCTTCTACCACCTCCACAAAGGCCGGTCATCTCACGAAATCCCTGTTCAGCGGATCACAGACCGAGAACGCAACATCCCTGGAGCTGGAAGTCACTGAAAAGCTGTGACATATCAGGATTCTCCTCGATCCGTCGGGTCAGGTGTCGCTACGCTAAAACCTGACGTCGACGTCAGAGGCAAGCTCGGTGGGGAGGAACACTCAGATGCGCATCGGAGATCTGGCCGCGCGGACCGGAGTCAGCGTGCGAGCCATCCGGTACTACGAGGAGCAGGGGCTGCTGACCAGCGTGCGCAGCCCCAGCGGCCAGCGGCACTACGCCGAGGAGCAGACCGAACGGATCGGATTCATCCAGCGGATGTACAACGCGGGCATCTCCAGCCGTACCATCGCGGAGCTGCTCCCCTGTGTCGAATCACCCAGCACCGACAACTCCGACGCCGCCATGGACCGGATGCGCCAGGAACGCGACCGTCTCACCGAGCACATCGCCGAACTGCAACGCACCCGCGACTCGCTGGACCGGCTGATGGCCGTCGCCGCCGAATTCCGGGAGACACTGCCCGCGTGATCGGCCATACTCCGCGGATGCAGATCAAGATCGCCGGACCGGGGGAGTACGTCACCGCGGCGGCCGGAATCTGGGCCCAGGCCACCGCGGCCCGCGACGGAGACGACGAGATCGCGCCACTCAGCGAGGCGGTCCCGGTCATCGAACGGGACCTGTCCCTGCTGGTGGTCGCCGTCGACGAGACCGGGACGGTGGTCGGCTTCGCCGCCGTCAGCGCCGCCGGGTCCACCGGGCATGTGCGCTGTCTCGGCGTACACCCGGGAAGTTGGGGTCGTGGGGTCGGCCGTCTGCTGACGTCGGCGCTGCCCGGCCACCTCGCCGCCGCCGGATTCAGCCACGGCGAGCTGGAGGTCTATCTGGACAATCAGCGGGCGGTCCGGCTGTACGAGGGGCTCGGCTGGCGTCCGGTCGGCGACCCCGCGCCGCATCCGCGCAGCGGGCGGCTCGAACAGCGCTATCAGATCGAGGTGAGCGAATGAGTGGTGCGGTGCGGCAGGTTCAGATCACGTTCGACTGCGCGGATCCGCAGCGGGTGGCCCGGTTCTGGTGCGAGGTGCTCGGCTACCAGCTGACCCCGTCCACCCCGGAGTGGGCGGCCTGCACTGATCCCGGGGGAGTGGGACCACGGTTGTACTTCCAGCGGATCCCCGAGGGCAAGATCGTCAAGAACCGGGTGCACCTGGACGTCCGCGTCGGCACCGGCCTGACCGGCCCCGAACGGCTGGCCGCCCTCCAGGCCGAATGCGACAGGCTGATCACCCTGGGCGCCACCCACCACCAGACCCAGGTGTCCGACGACCAGAACGAATCCTGCATCACCATGCTCGACATCGAGGGCAACGAGTTCTGCCTGGACTGACGCGCGACAGCCGCTGATCAGCCGATCTCCTCGCGCACGATGCGGCGCATGCGGTCCGGTGACAGCACCGGGTTCGCGGCGGCGACGTCGGCCACGCCCGGCTCCGGGTCTGTCAGCAGGCGCTCCAGCAGGGCCTCGGTGACACCGGGGTGGGCCGCCACCCCGATTCGCACCGAGGACTCCGGGTCGGCGGCGAGCCGTTCGAGGATGGCCACCGGAAGCGAAGGGTCCTCCAGGGCGACCCGCCGGACGTGCGGTTCCGGGTCGTCGGCCAGGGCGCGCAGACGGTGCCGGGGGAAGTTGGGGTGTTCGACCAGCGGCGGATGGCGGGGCCCGGAGTTCCCCTGTGTGCGCACCAGACGTTCCAGCACGTCCGGCGGGGTGTCGGGGCGGTCGGCCGCGATGCGCCGGACCCGGGGATCCGGGTCGTCGTCCAGTCGTCGCCACGCCTCCGCGGGCAGGTCGGTGCCGGCGGCCAGCACACGCCGGAACGCCGGATCCGGGCAGTCCAGGAAGGTCAGGCGCTCAGCGAGGGGCGCGTCCCGCAGCCAGTCCGGCTCACCGAAGTACCACTTGGCCGCCACACTGTCGGCTTCGGCTCGTGCGTACAGCCGGGCGCGGGTTTCCGCATCGAGGTGACGGCTCTTGGCCAGGGCGATGCACACCGACGGATCGGTGAGGTGCGACAGCCGGGCCACCATCTCGGCGGTGAGGTGGGGGTTGCCGGCGACCGCGGAACGGATGTCGCCGTCTTCTTCGTCGCTGATCAGCTCGTTGAACTGGTCGATCGTCAGCGGGAGGTACTGCGCCACGATGTTCCGGGTGGCCGGGTCGGCGAGGCAGCGGTCCCGGAGCTCCGGCGGGACACCCGGCGACCGGCCCCGGCTGGCGGCGGCCCGGACCCGCGGATCGGGGTCGGTGAGCAACTCCACCTGCACCGCGGCCGGCCGATCGTGCCACGACTGGGCGACCACGGCACGCACCTTCGGATCCGGTGCCCCGGCCAGTGCGGTCCGCGGCCGGCCGTAGACCTCCTCCAGGGCGTCGATGCCGAACGGCACCCCGCAGTCCACCATGTCGCGGACGAAGTCGGCGTACCCCTCCCGGATGACCGGATCGGGATGTTCGGCGATCCTCCGGCGCATGGCGGGGGAGATCCGGTCGCCGCGCAGGGACACCGCCATGTCCCGGTCACTGTGGGTGAGTATGGCCGCGACGGCGGCATCCGGCAGAGTGGGCTGCCGTGCCATGCCGTGACGGCCGGCCGGGTGTGCGGCCAGACTGATCAGGACGTCCTCCGGGGCTGCCGGATTGCGTCCCAGACCGGACAGCCGCTTCATCAGGTGCCCTCCACGCGGTGTCCGATCTCGACCAGGGGGCTGCCGTCCAGCCAGGACTCCAGGCTGCCCGCCCAGTCCAGAGCCGGCACGATCGTACCGAGGATGTGCGCCCGCTCGTCCGGGTCGGTGACCGGCCTGGCCCGTACCGGGAAATCTTTGCCGTCGACGTGCAGGACGAAGTCGGGGTGGGCGACCAGGTTCGCGTACCAGTCACGCCGTCCGGGGCTGCCGCTCAGCCAGTAGCGGCCGTCCGCCCGGTACCGCCACGTCTCGATCCGCCGGGGCCGGCCGCTGCGCCGCCCGAAAGTGGTGATCTCCACGGTCTGCCAGATCCTCATGGGGCCGATCCTGCAACCTCAACCGCTGTTGAGTTCAAGCGCGGCAGAATGCGCTGGTGACACTTGAGATCAACGGCGAGCCGGCGACGGTGGGCGCGGTGCACCGGGCCGCCGCCTGGAACTACGGGCACTACACGTCGATGCAGGTCCGGGACTGGGCGGTCACCGGCCTCACGATGCATCTGCGGCGGCTCGCCGAGTCGTCGCGGGAGCTGTTCCCGGATGCGGCCGTCCCGGACGGTGGGCACGTCCGGGCGCTGATCGGGCAGGCGCTCGGGGACCGGCGGGACGCCTCGGTGCGGGTCACCGTGCTGCCCGGCCCGGGCGGCATGACTCAGACCGACATCATGGTCGCGGTGTCCGAGCCGGTTCCGGACACGCCGCGCCCGGCGTTGCGGGTGACCACCGTGGAGTACGAGCGGGACATGCCACACCTGAAGCACCTGGCCACCATGGGGCTGACGGTGCACGGGATGTCCGCGCGCCGGGCTGGGTTCGACGACGCGCTGTTCATCCGGCGGGACGGGACCCTGACCGAGGGTACGGTGTGGAACGCCGCCTTCTGGGACGGCGAGCGGGTGATCTGGCCGTCCGGCCCGCAGCTGGCCGGGATCACCATGCTGGTGCTCCGGCAGGGCCTGAGCCGCCTCGGCGTCCCCGACGTCAGCCTCCGGATGACCCGCGACTCACCCGCCGGTATGACGGCCGCCGCCGCTGCCAACTCGCACTGCCCGGCCCAGCCGATCGCCACCATCGACGAGCATGTCCTCCCGCAGGATGAGGTGCTCGTCAGCCTGCTCCGCCGCGCCTGGCAGGAGATCGACCGGGAGCCGCTCTAGATCGTGTGGCGGTCTACGGACCTCAACCCGGTCGGGTGCCCTTCGCCGGGGATTGGGCCGGGGCCGGCTGGACCTGGTCGGACGAGGTGTTCACCAAGCCGTACATGACGGCGGCGATCACCGCCACCAGGATCAGGACGAAGCGGAAGAGGGCGAAGGACGCGTCGCTCGCCTTCTTCCGCGCACCGGCGACATCGGTTGATTTCGCCTTCGTGAAGCCCTCACGGGCGCCTTTTCTGCCGTCTATCAGGCGAGCCAGCCGCATGCCCACGAAGAGTGCGGCCACCGCGCCGAGGATGAATTCGCCCATCCATGCCTCCGCAAATCTCGGCGATCAGCGTGGCCCCGCGGGGCAAGCCTGTCAATGCGATCCCGGAGCGATCCGGTCTTGAACCTCGGTATGTAAAAAATCTTTTACCTGTGGTCTGACATTCTTTACGGCGTCACGAAAGTCGTCGTCTACCGCCGGAGCATGCCCGAATGGTGAAGCCCACGAAGGTCGTCAACAGCATCCGCGCGCTGCGGTTCGCGCACGGCGAGATGACCCAGGCCGACCTCGCCGACCGCATCGGCGTCACCCGGCAGACCCTCATCGCCATTGAGCAGGGGCGATACTCTCCATCCTTGGAGACGGCGTTCCGGATCGCCCGGGTGTTCCACGTCCCGCTCGACGACGTCTTTCAGTATCCGTCCGGGGAGGACGCATGAAGGCGATGATCCGCCGTACGTACGGGGAATCCGGTGTTCTGGAATTGTCGCCTGTCGAACCGCCCAGGCCCGCCGCCGGCGAGGTGCTGATCGAGGTCCGCGCGGCCGCCGTGGACCCGGGGGTGTGGATCTTCATGACCGGCCGTCCGTACGCGGTCCGCCTCGCCACCGGACTACGCCGCCCGCGACGGTTCGGCCTCGGCCTGGACGTCGCCGGTGTGGTCGCCGAAGTGGGCGCCCGGGTGACCCGGCTCCGCCCCGGTGACGAGGTGTACGGCACGTGCCGCACCGGATCGTTCGCCGAGTTCGCGGCCGCCCGGGAGTCCCAGCTCGCGATCAAGCCGGCGAACCTTACGTTCGCCCAGGCCGCGGTGGTGCCGGTGTCCGGGTGCACCGCGCTGACCGTCGTGCGCGAGACGGGTGCCGCGCCCGGCCGGCGGGTGCTGATCACCGGGGCCGGCGGAGGGGTCGGCACGTTCACCGTCCAGCTGGCGAAGGCCCGGGGCGCCACCGTCACCGGGGTGTGCAGCGCCGCCAAGGCCGAGCTGGTCCGGTCACTCGGCGCGGACGACGTCATCGACTATGCGACGGCCGAGGTGGACCGGGACGGTCCCACGTACGACACGGTCGTTGATCTTGCCGGCAGTCGCCCGTTGTCGCTGCTCAGACGTGCCGCGAAGCCCCGCGGGACGATCGCGCTGGTCGGCGGGGGCCACGCGCGGGGCCGGGTGATGGGCGGTTTCCACCGGCAGATGGCCGCGCCCTTGATCTCGCCGTTCATGAGTCAAACCCTGAAAGGCATCTCCTCTTTTGTACGCGTCCCCGAACTCGACGAACTGACCCGCCACATCGAGAACGGCACATTGACGCCGGTCGTGGGAGCCACCTATCCGCTGGCCGGCACCGCGGACGCGTTCCGGGATCACGCGGCCAGCCGGTCCGCCGGCAAGATAGCCATCACCGTGCCGTGATCCGTCTCTAGCCTCGGCGGGCGGCTCTGGCCAGCACCACGATCCACGTCACCAGCAGGACCATCAGCGCGAACGAGGCGAAGATCGCGTAATACGGAACCTTGACGGCCATGATCGAGGCGGCCAGGGCGGAACAGAGCGAACCGAAGACCAGACTGCTGCGACGGTACGGCATATAAATCCCCCGATTCATTCCGATGTATACCGACCCTACACGGCCCGGGCGGCTCAGCGCTGTCACAGGTGGCAGCGCAGAGACTGCGATCCATGGGATTGCACACAGCGGTGGCGGGAGTTCCGCGCTGGGCCGGGGTGGCCGCCTATGCGGTGCCGCTTGTTGTTCTGCCGTCGGGTCTGTGGCGACTCGGGGCGGTCTTCGAACGGGACACCAGTGTGGGGGAGGGCGTCTACGTCGTCGCCCTTTCCGTGGTGTCGGAACTGCTGGCGTTCACCGCGGTCGGTCTTGTCGCGGAGTGGGGCGAACGATTTCCGTCCTGGATTCCCGGGCTTCGGGGCAGACGGGTGCCGGTCGCCGCGGCGCTGATTCCCGCGGTCACCGGGGCGCTCCTTCTCACGGCGTTATGGACGTTCACCTTTTTCCAGGACCTCACCGGAACCACCCTGAACGGCGAACCGTTGCCGGCCGAATACCCGGGCCTCGCCGGCGGCTGGGAAGGGGCCGTCTTCTACCTCTGCTACCTCCCACTGCTGCTGTGGGGCCCGCTACTCGGCGTGGCGGCCTGGGGCTACTACCGGCGCCGTTGTGGTGGGGGCAATGAGGTGATCTCAGCCAGAGAAGTGCCTTCCGTCTGATCGGCATCGGGGCAGTATGGGGCCAGACGCTTTGTCATAGAAAAGCCCATCGCTTCAACTCCAACCGCGCCACCAGCTTGATCCTCAATGCTTCCGTTCGAAACCTGTAAACCCGCTGATCGCGCGAGTCCTCCACCATAGAAGAATCCGCCACCATTACCGCCGTAAGCGCCGATTCCACCGTCATCGACTGCTACGCATGCAGAACCGACACCGCTTACCCCGATGCCGACAATGCCAGACACACACAGCACCACCATCGGTCCGTCCGGCTTCGTTGAGGGCAAGGTCGGAGCGAGCTTATCGAAGTCAACGACGTCGGACGTCTATACCGCGGGTGTCAATGTTGGCGGCGGTATGGGTGGAGGGGTGTTTTGGGTAGGGGGCACTGACAGGTGGTCTCAGCGGTGGATCGAGTGTTAGCTTGCAATCGTTCCCACGGGACCGGGACGGAGGAGAATTGCTTCATCATGCGCAACTTCGATACGAGCGCTCGTATCGTGCATATGTTCAAGGGCTTCGGTTATTCTTGCTGGCCGCTGCATTAATTGGCCTATCGGTCGCCGCATGGCGTGGAGGGTTCATGAGCGATGAGCTCTTCAAGATTGCCATCCCGCTGGCTATGCTGGTTGGGATTACCGGTGTTGTTATGGGTGGGGTTGGGTGGCTCGTTATCCCTGACAAAAATAAGATAGGCGCAAACCTCGACTCTTTTCGCAGAATGCTCATAAGGGACATCATTAAAGGAATTTCTCGACAGGGTTAGCCTTGTGCATGCCGAAGATCGACGCTGTTGCATTGTCCGATCGGGAGACGCGTCCCGCCTGGGTAGGGCGGTGGGAGTCAGATCGCCTGAGCGAACTCGGTGAACGCGGCGTGCGGGACCCCGGCACGTAAATAACGGTGACCAATGGGTTCGCTACAGAGTGGTCGTTGATGGGTGTGATGAAGGGAGCTGCCCGGGAATCGTGCACCCGGCGCTACACCGATCACGAAGTGCCAGGTCAGCGCTGGCCGTGCACCGCCGTTACGGCGATCGGCGGACAGTCCTGCGGGTTTGCCGAAAATCTCATCCGCAGCTGTAGTACCTGCCCCGGCGGTGGTGGCGGTTGCTACTACGACGGCACCACCGATACGTGTTGATCTGGCCGTGCCACTGCGTGACGTTGCGGATTTGTTCGTGAGGAGTTCGGTGGCCAGGGCGTGCAGGGTGGGGCGGCCAGGCCCGGTAGACTCCTGCCCGGTGGTGATCGTCGCATCGACGTCATCCTCGATTCTGTGGTCTGGTGAACGTCGGAGCGTTGCGCACCCGTGGCTCACCATGTCTCGCGGCGACCGGTGCGTCGTTTGCCGTTTCGGAGGAGCACGTTCTCGTGACGTGTGGGCGGGCCGGCCTCCAGCCACTATGGCGGCGCACGCTTGCCTCGCAGTGTTGTGCCGTCGGGGTCGGTCCACAGGCGGGAGCACACTCTCGCTCACCGTGGCCGCCGACCGAGGCCTGGATCCGTGTTCTCCTTGATCGATGATGACCTTCGGGAGTCAGTGGTGAGCCTGCCGTCGATTTTCCCGAAATATTGATGTATGAATTCATTCCGGCAAACAGATGACCGAGTCTTTGGGTTGACTATGAAAACAGTATTAAGAGCCCATGGGTGGAACCTGTTGATGGCTGCCCTGATGGGTTTTATTGCGATTATTGTTGCCAGTTCCGCAGTGGTGGATGGCTTTTATTCGGGCAGTTTTACTGCGCTGGTCATTCTCGGTTTCTTTTCGATTTGTTTTTTATTTGACGGTCCGTGCCAGCGTTCTTGGTGTCGTTCTGTGGCCGGATCGGATGGTGGTTCGTGGGTTGGAGCGGTCGACGGTTATTCGGTGGGAGGAGGTGGAGCGGATTGAGGCTGCGGGGATCGTTGACGGGGCCTCGTCGCTGCTTGGGGCGATCACGCCGGTGGTGGTTTGGAAGCGGTCTGGGGATGCCGAGTTGCGGGAGATGGCGTTGAACATGCTCGGTGGCTACGTCCTCTTCCGCCGTCGGCCGACTCGGATGGAGCGGCAGGCGGTCGTGTTGCAGGAGCGGTTGGAGCAGTGGCGCCGGGAGAACGGGCGTGCGGGGGATTCCTCAGTGGATGGGGCGGCCGAGGTGGTCGGGGATTCCTGATTTTCGGTAGAAGTATGTGTTGATCTGGTCGCGCCATTCGGTGGCGCTGCGGAGCTGTTCGTCGAGGAGTTCCGTGATCCGGGTGTGCAGGGCCGGGGTCACCAGGTCTGCGGCCTGCCGCCAAGTGGTGATCATCGCCTCTACCTGGGCGGCGCCGTCGAAGTGGGTGTCGTAGATGTGCTGGATCACTGTTGAGCCGTTGTGCAGTACATGTGTGTACGGGACGTGGTGGAAGAACAGCAGCAGCTCGTCGGGGCATGTCTCCAGTGACTCGTACCGGCTGTTCTGTGGGGGCGGGTACTGGGCGGTGAAGCCGGTTCCGGTCGCCACCGTCCGGTCGACGCCCACGCCGTTCCGGTCGGCGAAGTGGTAGGTGCCCCACGGGGTGTACTCGTAGCCGTCCACGTCGGGGCCGTAATGGTGGCCGGGGCGGACCATGAAACCCACGCCGAGCGGGGCGGTGTACCGCTCGTACGTCAACCATGAATCGTCCATGACGCGGTGCAGTATTGAGCGCAGTGTTGACGGGGCGCTGGGGAACGTCAATGTGATCCACTCGTCGAGCACGTTGATCGGGTCGGGGTTCCAGGCGAGGCGTCCGGCGGCGTACAGGTTGGCCTGGGCCAGCGGGTGGCCGGTCCAGAACGGGTCGTCGCCGACGTTGGAGACCGCGGACAGTTCCGGGGCCAGGCCCAGGGTCTGAGCCCACATCGGACCCAGGTAGCAGACGTGCCGCTGCTGGCCGGTGTACTCCTGGGTGACCTGCCATTCGACCGCCAGCCGTGTGGACGGCATGGCGGTCAGCACCGGGGACACCGGCTCCCGGGGCTGGAAGTCGATCGGGCCGTGCTTGACCTGCACGATCACGGTGTCGGCGAACTGGCCGTCCAGCGGGGTGAAGTGGTCGTACGCGGCGCGTGCCCGGTCGGTGGAACGGTCCCGCCAGTCCTGGCGATGGTTGTAGACGAACGCCCGCCAGTGCACCACCGCGCCGTGCGGGGCCAGGGCCTCGGCCAGCATGTTGGCGCCGTCGGCGTGGGTGCGGCCGTAGGTGAACGGGCCCGGCTGGCCCTCCGAGTCGGCCTTCACCAGGAAGCCGCCGAAATCGGGAACGGACTCGACCATGCGCGCGGCGGCCGCCGTCCACCACCGGCGAACCCGCGGGTCGAGGGGGTCGGCGGTCGGCAGGTCACCGAGCAGCACCGGCGCGGCGAAGTTGATCGACAGGTGGGTGGTGATCCCGTACCGGCGGAACTGGTCCGCGATGACGGCGACCTCGTGGCGCCGGTCGGTCAGCAGCCGGGCCTCCGTCGCGTGCACGTTGACGTTGTTGATGGTGACCGCATTGATTCCGGTGGCGGCGAGCAGGCGCGCGTAGGTCCGGATCCGGTCCAGGTCGCCGCGGAACCGTCCGTCCGCCCAGAAGAGGGATCCGCCGGAGTAGCCGCGCTCGACCTGCCCCATCACCGGGTGTACGTCGACGTTGTCCCAGTGGTCGATCATCCGCCTGGAGTATGAGGGCTCATACCGCCCGGTCCTGCTACCACGGGCCAACTCGAACAGCCCGTAGATCAGACCGCGCGGCCCGTCCGCGATCACACCGTTCCCGGTGAGGGTGAAGCCGTCCCCGCCCGTCCCGGCGCCGAAGGGATCAGCCGGGTCGGCGGGCTCGGTGGGAGAAACAGCCGCCTCTGCGGAGGGGTGCGCCGTGGTGGAGGAGCGCGCCGTGGCGGAGGGTGGCGGTGCAGTGGTGGAGGGTGGCGGTGCAGTGGTGGCCCCTGGTACGGAGCCGGAGGGCGGTGTGGGAGACGACTGCGGTGCCGGGAAGGACGGCGATGTCGTGGAGGAACGCGGTGCGGAAGTGGGTGGCGCGGCGACGGCGGAGGGCGGGTCGGCGGAGGGAGACGTCGGTGTGGTTGTGGGGATGGAGAAAGGGCTGGTGGAGGACTGTGTGGTGGACGAGGAAAGGAGTGGGGGAAGAGGGGAGGAGGCGGTGGTTTCGGCGGGGGCGATGGTGAAAGTCAGATCGGCGGGGGTGCCGGGGGCGGCCAGTATGCCGCCGGCCTGGCGGATCTCCTCCCGGACTGTGTCGGCCAACGGGTGGGCGGATTCGATGGCTACTCGGCGGCCTCTCAGGAAATGGAACGCTTCTGGAGGCAGCCACGCCGGGTGGATCGTCATGACGTTTTGACGATCAAGACGTCATGGGGGTTGAGGACCGGTGGTGGTGGGGTGCCGGTCAACATGTTGATGCCGTTGATGGCGGGCACGTCCACTGGTGACGATCCATGGTTGAGGACGAACATGTATCGGGAGCCGTCAGGGGCCACCCTCGTCGCCGTCTCCACCTCGGGAAGGCCGGCCAGCGGGCCCAGCAAGTCGTGTGGGGCCAAGACCTCGCGCATCACCTCTGTCACCCCGGCCTGGTCCAGCGCTGTCGCCACGTACCAGGCCTGGCCCGGACCGTGGTCGTTGCGGGTGACCGCCGCGGTTCCGGCGTAGAAATCGGCCGTGTAGGTGCCCATCACCTCGGCGCCCTCGGGGATGACCAGCTCGAACAACAGTTGAGCGGGATATGTTGACTCGCCGATGGTCACTGGGTTGACATACGTGTGGTCCCGGGCGTCCCACTCGTCAATACGGATCCCCAGCAGCGGTGCCAGCGGGCCCGGCACATCCATCAGGAACGCGTTGTCGTTCTCGTCCACACGACCGGACAGGAACGTCGTCACCACCGAGCCGCCCCGCGCCGCCACCGCGGTCAACCGTTGCGCCAGATCGCCTTTGAGCATGTGCAGGGCGGGCGCCACCACCACGTCATAATCGGTCAGCGGCGCTGTCACCGGCACCACGTCCAGATCAACACCCAGGGTCCAGAGCGCCTTGTGGTACGCGGTGACCACGTCCAGATACCGGACCAGCCGGGACGGACCGTCGGAGATCTCCAGCGCCCACCAGCTGTCCCAGTCGAAGAGCAGGGCGACCCGGGCCGGGGTACGAGCACCCAGCGTAGCCGCCCCCAGTCGAGTCAACTCTGCCCCGAGGGCTGCCACCTCCTGGAACACCCGGGTGTCCGACCGGCCGGAGTGCCCGATCACCGCGCCGTGGTACTTCTCGCTGGCCCCCCGACCGGCACGCATCTGGAAGAACAGCACCGCGTCGGCCCCGTGCGCGACCGCCTGCCAGCTCCACAACCGCATCACCCCGGGCCGTTTCAGCGGGTTCACGTCCCGGCACGCGGTGACGCTGGGTGTCTGTTCCATCAGCCAGAACGGCGCGCCGTCCTTGAGCCCGCGCATCAGATCGTGGGCGAGCGCCATCCGGGCCGGGGACCGGTCGTCGGGCGGATAGTTGTCCCAGGAGACGAAGTCCAGGTGCGGCGCCCACCGGTGGTAGTCGATCGGCCGGTACAACCCCATGAGGTTGGTGGTCACCGGCGCCCTCGACGACTGCCGGATGGCGTCCTTCTCGTCCCGGAAGTTGGCGAGCATCGCGTCCGACATGAACCGCAGATAGTCCAGGGTGATCCCCTGGAAAGCGGTGTGATCAGGCCCGCGCCAGTGTTCGGTGAGCGCCGACGGCGGCTCGATCTGGTCCCAGTCGGTGAACGTGTGCGACCAGAACGTGGTGTACCAGGCCTCGTTCAGCGCCTCCAGCGACGAGTAGCGTTGACGCAGCCAGTCACGGAATCCGGTTGCGCAGAGTGAGCAGTAGCAGGCCCCGCCGTACTCGTTGCCGACGTGCCAGGCGATGATCGACGGATTCCCGGCGTAGCGTGCCGCGATTCGGCGGGCCATCTCGGTGGAGAGCCGCCGGAACACCGGTGAGCTGGGGCAGGAGTTGTGCCTTTGCCCGTACCGGTGCTTGCGACCCTCGAAATCGGTCCGGGTCACCTCCGGAAACTCGGCGGCGAGCCAGGCCGGATGCGCCCCGGTTCCGGTGGCCAGGCAGAGCTGCCGGCCGGACGCCTCGGCACGGGACACGATCCGGTCGAGAACCGAGAAGTCGTACACGTCAATCGATGGTTGTGTCAGTCCCCAGGTGAACACCCCCACCGTCAAGGTGTCGACATGAGCCGCGTCGAACAGTCGATGGTCCTCCTCCCACACCGCGAGGGGCCACTGTTCGGGGTTGTAATCGCCACCGTAGGGGATCTTCACCGGGTGAACTCCGTCCTTACGAGAGCAACGAGGGGCCGGGCGTTTCCGGACAGCGCGAGCATCAGCACCGACCCGGCAAGGAGCAGCGCGATCTCCGAGAAGTAGAAGACCGTGCCCACGGCGACGACGAGAAGGCACAGGTTGGCGAGGGTCACCGAGGGTGTCCGGATCATTGTGTACGCGGCCAGCCGCGCCACGTCCCGGGCCCGGAAATCGAACAGTGACGTGATGACGAGCCCGTTGAGCATCCACAGGGTGGCCATCAGCACCACGACCGCCCCGGCCCCGCTCAGCCCGGCCAGGTTGAACGCCGTGATCAGCACCCAGGAGCCCCAGATCGGCAGCGCGCCGCGCAGGTTGAGCCGGTACCCGCGCCGGAACAGCGCGGCGGGCCGCAGATCGTCCAGGTCCAGCTGCCGGTGGTGCAGCGCGTAGAGGGCGGCGGAGAGCGCGGGCCCGGCGGGCAGCATGCCGAGCGCGGCTAGCGGCAGGTTGGACACGTCGGGATCGAGCAGCCAGGTCACGGCCAGTCCGGGCCCGGCCGTGACCAGGAACAGCAGCTCGACGACCAGCAGGTGGTAGACGAGCGCGGCGCTCCGGGACAGGACCCCGGCAGTCATCCATGTGCTTTCTTGTAGCGCTCGTACGCCTTGTTCACGATGTCCAGGTATTGGACCGAGTTCTTGCCCTCCAGTTCCTTCACATAGGCGTCCCATTCGCTGAGCGGCCGTTGCCCGAGCGCGAACTTGAGGGTGTTTTGGAATACGTGGTCCTTGAGCGCCGAGTCCCAGAGGGTGACCTGTTCGCGCTCCTCGATGCTGAGCGGCGCGGGCGGGGCCACCGGGCGGATCTGGCGTTTGTTCATCTCGGCCTGGAACGCCTTCTCCTCGTCGGAGAACTGCGAGTTGAGCATGGCCGTGCTGCCGCCGTACGCGAAGACGCCGTTGGAGAATCCGTAGTCGACCTGCAGATTCTTGGGCGCGTCCGGGTTGATCCCACCCCAGGTGATGCCGGGGTCGAGCTTGAAGGAGCCGTCGTCGACGTTTCCGGTGTAGGTCTGGCCCTCGATGCCCCATTTGCTGAACATCAGTCCGGCGTCGGAATACCAGAGCCAGTCGATGAACTGCATCATGGCCACGAAGTTCGGCGAATCCAGGGCCTTCTTGGAGATCATGATGCCGTTCTCCAGGCGGGTGGTGCCGGGCAGGGTGGCGCCGGTCGGGCCGGTCGGCAGGATCATCTTGGCCACCGTGGCACCGGAGATCTTGGCGATGTCCTTGCGGGCCTCGTTCACCACGGTCTGGGCATTCGCGCTGATCATGAAGGATTTGCCGGTGGCGAACTTCTGCCGGGCGATGTCGTCGGTCTGGGTGAAGCTCTCCGGATCGAGCAGACCCTCCTTGACCAAGGTGTTGACGTACACCAAAGTCTGTCGATATTGATCTGTCGCTCCCGAGTAGACGAAGCGCCCGGCGGCGGCATCCCAGTGTGTCGGCGTCCAGCCCCAGCCGGCGTGCGCGTCGTGGGCGGTGGCGATCAGGTTGAGCAGGTTGTTGGCGCCCGGCTGCGGGGGAGTGCTCCACCGGTCGGACAGCGGGTAGACGTCCGGGTGCGCCTTCTTCATCTCGCGCAGCACGTTCGTCAGGTCGTCGAAGGTCTGCGGGGCGGTCAGGCCGAGCTTCGCCAGCACGTCGGTGCGGACCGCCAGGGAGTAGTCCTGCCAGGCGTTCTCGTGCAGGCCGGGCAGCAGGTAGTACTTGCCGTCCTCGGCCTTGAACCCGTCCAGGTTGGGCTGCAGGTTCCAGCGCGCGACCTTCTCGGTGAAGTGCGGCATCAGCTCGGCGTAGTCGCTGACCGGCAGGATCGCCCCGCCGGCGATGAACGCCTCCTCGTCCGGGTGGTACGTCTTGGGGATGATGAACGGCGCGTCCCCGGCACTCACCATCACGCTGCGCTTCTGGTTGTAGTCGCTGCCCGGTACGGCGATCGAGTCCAGGGTGACGTTGGTCCGCGCGGTCAGTTCCTTGAAGAACGGCCAGTCCGCCCGGTACGGGTACCCCTGGTTGCTGAGCATCATGATCGAGAAGGTCAGGGGTTCGGTGGCCTTGAACTGGTCACCGGCCTTGAAGGCGTCCATCGCCCCGGCCCGTTTGCCGTCGAGATCAGCCGGCTCCGCCGGGGAGGAGTCGCAGGCACCGAGCCCGGCGGCCACGGTCGCGGCTCCGGCAGCGGTCAACAGTTGACGTCTGGACAGCTGAACCATGGGGGCGCTCCTAACCCTTGACGGCGCCGAGCATGACGCCGGACACGAAGAATCGCTGGATGAACGGATAGATGAGCATGATCGGCAGCATGGTGAGCACGATGGTGACCGCCTGGATGCTGGCCGCGATCTGCAGCGCCGCCTCGCTGGAGGCGGTGTTGTCGGTGCCGGAGGTGGCCCCGGCGATCAGGTTGCGCAGGTAGACGGTGACCGGGAACAACTCCTGCCGGTCCATGTAGAGGAAACCGGCGAACCACGAGTTCCAGAACGCCACCGCGTAGAACAGCAGCATGGTGGCGAGCACCGCCTTCGACAGCGGCAGCACGATCCGCAGCAGGGTGCCGTACGTGCCGGACCCGTCGACCGCCGCAGCCTCCTCCAGCTCGGTCGGCAGGCTCTCGAAGAACGCCTTCATCACCAGCAGGTTGAACACGCTGATCGCGTTCGGCAGCACGATCGCCCACAGCGTGTTGCGCATGCCGAGCGCGCTGACCAGCACGTAGTTGGGGATCAGGCCGCCGTTGAAGAACATGGTGAACACCGCGATGCCGACCAGCACGCTCCGGCCCTTGAGGTCGCGTTTCGACAGCACGTAGGCGTAGCAGGTGGTCAGGACCAGCGCGATCACGGTGGCCACGACCGTGTAGACGACGGTGTTGCGATAGTTGGTCCAGAACAGTGAGTCGGACATGACCCGGTCGTACGTGGTCAGGTTGAAGCCCTTGGGCCAGATCGTCACCTGACCGGATCTGATCGCCTGCTCGCTGCTGAACGAGCGGGCCACGATGTTGACGAACGGGAACAGCGTCACCAGCACCACGCCCGTCAGCACGATCGTGTTGACCACCTGGAACACCCGGTATCCCCGGGTCACCGTCACCACAGGCTGGTTCCGGCCACGCGACGGGACAGGGTGTTCGCGCCGAGCACCAGGGCCAGGCCGATCAGCGACTCGAACAGGCCGATCGCGGCGGCGTAGCTGAAGCTGCCGGAGACGATGCCGACCCGGTAGAGGTACGTGGAGACGACGTCCGCGGTCTCGTACGTCAGCGGGTTGTAGAGCAGCAGGATCTTCTCGAACCCGACCGCCAGGAACGTGCCGATGTTGAGGATCAGCAGCGTGATCATGGTGGGGCGGATACCGGGCAGCGTCACGTGCCAGGTCTGCCGCCAGCGGTTCGCGCCGTCGACCCGGGCCTGGTCGTACAGGTCGGCGTCGATGGTGGTGAGCGCGGCCAGGTAGAGGATGGTGCCCCAGCCGACCGTCTGCCAGACCTCGGACGACACGTACAGCGTCCGGAACCAGCCCGGATCCTGGATGAACGCGACCGGGTCCTGCCCGAGGACCCTCATCCCCTGGTTCACCACGCCGTCGATGGACACCGTCTGCAGGATGAGGCCGGCGACCACCACGATGGACAGGAAGTGCGGCAGGTACGACACGGTCTGCACGAAACCCTTGAGCCAGCGGGTGCGCACCTCGTTGAGCAGCAGCGCGAGCACGATCGGCAGCGGGAAACAGAACAGCAGCGTCAGCCCGCCGATCACGATCGTGTTGGTGAACACCTGCCAGAACGTCGGGTCGTCGAGGAACATCCGGAAGTACCGGAGGCCCACCCAGTACTCGCCGAACACGTCACCGCCGGGCTCGTACCGCCGGAAGGCGATCACGTTCCCGAGCATCGGCAGATACCGGAAGACCAGAAAGAACAACAACGGGAGTACGGCCAGGGAGTACAGCTGCCAGTCCCGGCGCAGATATCTCATGCCACCTCATCCGAAAGTTTCATCGAACGATCGGTATGTCTGGCGGCGAACTTAAGTCTGTTACAGGGATGTGTCAAGGCACATCAGCGGGCTGTTCTGATGGTGATCGGTAGTGGACTCCATCGATATCTGGCCGGTATGGTGCAGCGAAATACGGCTCGCAACTACCGACGGTGGTGCGTGATGTTTCGATGACCGAACCCCGTACCACGATCGCTGTCATCGCCGGCGAAGTCGGTGTCTCGGTGACCACCGTGTCCAAGGTCCTCAACGGGCGCTCCGACGTGGCCGCCGGCACCCGCGCCCGGGTCGAGGCCAGCCTGGCGGCACACGGGTACCGCCGCCGCAACCGCCGTCCACCCGCCGTCACCGGCCACATCGACCTGGTCTTCCACGAATTCGACGCGGCCTGGGCGATGGAGGTGGTCCGCGGCGTCGAGACCGTCACCACCGCCGCCCGGGTCGAACTGCTGATCTCCCAGCTCGGCGGCAGCCACCGGCCACCCCGCCACTGGGCCGACGACGTACTCGCCCGTAATCCCCTGGGCGTACTCCTCGTGCTCTGTCATCCGACCGAGAGCCAGCGGCGGCAACTCCAGCGGCAGCGCATCCCGTTCGTCGTCCTGGACACCGACAGCGCCACCGCCGCCTCGGTCCCCACCGTCGGCTCCAACAACTTCAACGGCGGCCTGCTCGCCACCCGCCACCTGCTCGAACTCGGCCATCGCCGGATCGCGGTGGTCTCCGGCCCGGCCGACGTGCTGTGCAGCCGGGCACGGGTCGCCGGCTACCGCTCCGCCCACGACGAGCACGGCGCCGGCGTCGATCCGGCCCTGGTCCGGTACGGGCACTTCACCGGGGAGACCGGCTACCAGCACGGCCTCGAACTCCTCGGCTCATCCGCCCGGCCGACAGCCGTGTTCGCCGGGTCGGACATGCAGGCCATGGGCGTCATCCGGGCCGCCCGCCGGCTCGGACTCCAGGTGCCCGCCGACCTGTCCGTGGTCGGATACGACAACGTCGAGACGACCGAGTGGTCGGCCACCCCACTCACCACCGTCGACCAGCACGTGCGCGACATGGCCGGCACCGCGGCCCGGATGCTCCTCGACCTGGCGCGCGGCGTGCCCGTCCCGATGACCCGTGTCGACCTGGTCACCGAACTGATCGTCCGGGAAAGCACCGCCCCGCCCGGTGAGGTCCGCTGATGGCCGCTTTTGATCTGCCGCTCGACCGGCTGGAACGCTATGTGCCGGTAGTGCCCGAGCCGGACGACTTCGACGAGTTCTGGACCCGGACGCTGACCGCACGCCCGCCCGGCCCGATCTCGGCGCCCTCCTCCGCCGCGGATTCCCTCTCGGTGGGCGAGATCCTGCTCTCGGTGGATGAGACGGAGAACGAACTCGCGCTGCTCGACTGCTGGGACGTCACCTTCGCGGGCTACGGCGGCGAACCGGTGCGCGCCTGGTACACCCGCCCCACCGGGGTGACCGAACCGCTGCCGGCCGTCGTCGAGTTCGCCGGCTACGGGCGCGGGCGCGGCCTGCCGCACGAACGGCTGACCTGGCCCACCGCCGGCTACGCCCACCTGCTGATGGACAACCGGCAGCGGAGCGGGGCGGTGGTCGAGGGCATCCTTTCGCCGTACGACTACCACTACCGCCGTCTCATCACCGACGCGGTGCGTGCCGTGGACGCGGTACGGGCGCTGCCCGGAGTCGACCCCGCACGGGTGGCCGTGGCCGGAAACAGTCAGGGCGGCGGGCTGGCCCTGGCAGTGGCCGGCCTGGTCCCGGACCTGGCCGCGGTCCTGGTCTCGGCACCGTTCCTGTGCCACATCCGGCGGGCCGTGGATCTGACCGGCAACTCGCCGTACGGGGAGATCTCCGCCTATCTGGCAGTCCACCGCGAGGTGGGGCCGCGGGTGTGGGACACCCTCGGCTATTTCGACGGGGTCCATTTCGCGCGCCGGGCCACCGCACCGGCCCACTTCGGCATCGGACTACGGGATACCGTCTGCCCGCCGAGCACCTGCTTCGCCGCCTACAACCATTACGGCGTCTCCCAGTTGGCACGTCCGGCACGCTCGCTGGAGGTGTATCCGTTCAACGGCCACGAACACGGCGAGGCCTACCACAGTAGAGCCCAGCTGCGCTGGCTCGCCGACGGCGGAGCCTTCGGCTGCCGTCCTCCCTCCTGACCGGGACAGCCCACCGACACGAGACGACCGCCGCCGGTATGAGATGGCCGCCCGCCGGTATGACAGACCATGGTCTGGTATGACGACGCCGCCGGCCGGTATGACAGGCCACGGTCTGGTATGACGACGGCCGCCGGCCGGTATGACAGACCATGGTCTGGTATGACGACGGCCGCCGGCCGGTATGACAGATCATGGTCTGGTATGACGACGGTCGCCGGCCGGTATGAGGGGCCATGCTGCGGTCTGACGGCGGAGCCTCGCCGGTATGAGGGCCGTGGTCAACCGGGCGAAAGTCCCGCAAGATCGGGAGCGCCGGGCCCGGTGGCGGACAGCCTTCCGGCCGGTGTGACGCACCACCGCACGGCGCGACGATGATCATGGCCGTGGGGGAGCCCGCGAGCCGAACATCATCGCTGGAGCACGTCATGTCCGAATCTGTTCGCACCGCCCCCTGGCAGCAGCCCGGTCACCCGAATGTTCGGGTCGCCCCGACCGGCGGTGCGGTCTACCCGTTCGAGCTGGCCGTCGGTGACCACACCGACACCCGGGTCCCGATGACCAAGGCCGCGCTACGCAACCTCCGCGATGCCCTGACCGCGATCCTGGCCCAGCCAGAACCGGCGGACCCCGCCGATTTCGTCACCGACTGGGCCCGGGTGAACCACGCCGTCGTCCGGGACCCCGTGGTG
>NZ_JBNZCE010000018.1:0-238941 GCF_050589265.1 Actinoplanes sp. G11-F43 | reverse complement strand
CACCACGCGGTGTGACGTCCTGACCCGCGGAACCTGCCGCCCGCACACGATCGCGATTCGTGTGCGGGCACGCGCTGTCCCGGCTCGCTGAGGCCGCACGCATGCCGGACCGTAAGCGCCGCAGCGCCCCAGGCGCCGCCGCGGGCATCCGATCCGTGGTCTCAGGTGCCGCCGCGAGCGCCTGAACCGTGGGCGTGTGGTGAGCCGCCTGGGTGCCTGATTTGTCAGCTTGTGCGTCGGTCGGGGTGGTGCGCGTTTCCGTTTTCGCCGCATTCGGCCCGGCGGTCGCTGGACGGTCTTGCAGTGACGCGGGCGTCGCGGGGACCGGGCAGGGCGTCCCGATTTCTGCTGGCCCGATTGGCGTACATCCGCGGGGTGAGAAGGGTTGTCATTCTGGTGGGCGCCGCTGACCTGGAGTAACGCGGACCTGGGCCGACACCGCGTTGCAACTCTCTTCCAGCAGGGCGGCGGGGCTGGAATCCGTGACGCCGCGCTGTGCACCCGCGGGCCGAACGTGCCGCAGCTCACCACAGGGTTGGCTCGTGTGGTGAGTTCGGGTTTGGATTGCGCCGGAAGTCGGCACAGGGTGAGGTTCGGCGGTGGCGGTGGCGGTGGCGGTGGCGGTGGCGGTGGCGGTGGCGGTGGCTGGGGACGGGGCTGGGGCTGGGGACGGGGCTGGGGCTGGGGCTGGGGACGGGGACGGGGACGGGGCTGGGATGGTGGGGCGGGGGTACAGGGTGGGGATCACGGCGCTTGCCGCAGCCAGACCGGCCAGCTGGGCCAGGATGAAGAGCGGGACCGACGGGGGAGCGATGCCGGCCTCGGTGCCGGTGAGGGTTCGGGCCAGGGTGACCGCCGGGTTGGCGAAGCACGCCGACGAGGTGAACCAGCAGGCCGCGCCGATGTAGGCGCCTACCGCCCCGGGGCCTGCCGAACCGCGGCCGGTCCGGGTCAGGGCGGCGGTGGCCACTGCCTCGCTGAGAAGCAGGTGGGGGCCGGTTCGGGTGGTGGTGGAGACGGTCGCCGTGGGCAGGCCGGACATCAGGTTGCCGAGGATCGTGCCGGTCAGGGCGCCGGCGAGTTGGGCGCAGACGTATCCGGCCAGTTCCCGGCCGGTCAGGTTGCCCTGCAACCAGTCGGCGATCGAGACCACCGGGTTGAAGTGGGACCGGGACACCGGCGCGAACATGTAGATGATCGCGGCCAGCGCCAGGGCGACCGTGCTGGAGTTCTGCAGCAACCGGAGACCGGGGTCACCGGAGAGGGCGGTGGCGGTCGCGCTCGCGCCGACGACCGCCACCAGCAGCAGGGCGGTGCCCAGGAATTCGGCCAACAGGCGGCGGGCCAGCGGGATCATGTCCGCAGCGTAGGAGCGCGACGGTCCCGGTGGGCAGGGCCGGACGGCCCGGTCAGGCGCGCAGGGCCTCCGCGACAGGGGTGGGGCCGTTGTTGAACTCGATGGTGCGGCCGACGGTCGACGGGTCGTGCAGGGCGGCCAGGATGGTCGCGGCGACGTCGGCGCGGCTCACCGCGCCGCCCGTCGCGCCCTGGGCCGCCGTCTCGATCCGGCCGGTGGCGGGGTCGTCGGTGAGGCGGCTGGGGGCGAGGACCGTCCAGGACAGGGTGGTGCCGGCCAGGTGGCGGTCGGCGGCGGCTTTCGCCTCCGCGTACGCGAAGAAGGGGTTGTCCTGGGGGACGCCGTGGTCGGGACCGGCGCCGAAGTAGGAGACCATCAGGTAGCGGGGGACACCGGCCTGGATCGCCGCGTCCATCGAGCGGATCGCGGCGTCGCGGTCCACCGCGAACGTCCGGGTGGGGTCGCCGCCGCCCGCCCCGGCCGACCAGATGATCGTGTCGTGGCCGGTGAACAGCTCGGCGAGGGCGCCGGTGTCGAGTCGCTCCACGTCGGCGACCAGCGGAGACGCCCCGGTCGCGGCGACCGCGGCGGTATGGTCGGGGTTGCGGATGATCGCGGTGACCTGATGCCCCGCGTCGGTCAGGAGGGGCAGCAGGAGACGGGCCACCTTGCCGTGCCCGCCGATTACCACGATCCGATTTCTCATGAATCCATGATGCCCCCGGCAAGGTCCTCATTTCGGGGCGAAGGGTGCCGACGGGTCCGAGTGATGACTACCACAGCTTCCATGACGACGACGGGCGACGGTGTGGCCCGCGATGTGGTCCGCGATCCGGCGCGTCTCGATGCGGTGGCGTCGACCGGGCTGATCGGCGGCGCGCCCTCGCCCGTGCTGGACGAGATCACCGGGCTGGCCATGCGCCTGATCGGCGGCCGTGTGTCGCTGGTGAACCTGGTGGAGGCGGACCGGCAGTGCCAGATCAGCATGAGCGGGCCGCCGCTCTCCCCGACGGTGCGCCAGGTGCCGCTGTCGCACTCGTACTGCCGACACGTGGTCGAGTCCGGGGTGCCGCTGGTGGTGCCGGACGCCCGGGAGCACCCGCTGTTGCGGGACAGCCCGGCGATCGTGGCGTACCAGGCGGTGGCCTATCTGGGTGTGCCGGTCCGGTCGCCGAACGGCCAGGTGGTGGGCACCCTGTGTGTCTACGCCTCGGAGCCGCGGGACTGGAGCGACACCGATGTGGCGACGCTTACCGCGCTGTCCACCGCGGTGGGCGCCGAGGTGGCCCGCCGGATGGCCGCCGACGAGGCGGAGCGGGGCTCGACGGACGTGCGATGGGTGGTGGAGGGCACCGGTGACGCGTTCCTGCAGACCACCCCGGACGGCGTGATCACCTGCTGGAACGCCGCGGCCGAGCGGACCTTCGGGCGGATCGCCGCGGAGACCGTGGGTCGCGGCGCCGAAGAGATGATCATCGCGCCGGAGCACCGGGAGGTCTTCACCCACTGGATCTCCGAGCTGGCCGCCGGGGCGGGCTGGGTGAACCGGGAGTTCCTCGGGGCGCACCGGCACGGCCGGCGGTTCCCGGTGGAGATCTCGGCGGCGGTCCGCGTCCAGCACGGGGCGCCGACCACGTTCGCCTTCGTGCGCGACATCAGCACGGTCCGGCGCCGGGAACAGTTGCGCCGCCTGGAGTACGCGGTGGCCGGTGCGCTGGCCACCGCGGACACCGCCGAGAACGCCGCCGAGGCGGTGGTGGAGCGGGTCGGTGAGGGCCTGGTCTGGCCGTACGTGGAGTACTGGCACCTGGACCCGGAGGACGGCGGGCAGCTGGTCCGGGTGGCCGACTGGTCGCGGGACAGCAAGTCGACGGCGCCGATGCGCAACACCCGGGAGTACGGCCGGGGCTGCGGCGTGGTCGACAAGGTGTTCACCTCGCGGGCCGCCCGCTGGGCCACCGACCTGTCCACCTCCGACAGCACCCGGGCGGCGGCGGCGAAGGCGGCCGGGCTGAACACGGTGGTGGCCGTCCCGGTCCGTAACGGGCCGGACGTGGTGGGCGTGCTGGCGATCTTCGACCGGCGGGTGGTGGAGCCGGAGCCGGACCTGATGGCGGCGCTGGACTCGGTGGCCGCACACATCGGCCAGTACGTGCACCGCCGCCGCGCGGTCGACCTGGAGCTGGAGCTGAGCCGGACCCGCCGGCACTTCGACCAGATCGTCGCCAATCTCAACGACTTCCTGTGGACGGTCCGGATCACCTCGGACGGCGCGGTCCGGCTGGTCTACGGGAGCCCGAACCGGACCACCATCTTCGGTGGCCCGGCCCCGGCCGGCGGTGATCTGAGCCGGGCGATGGCGGGCATGGTGCACCCGGACGACCTGGACGCGTTCACCGCGTTCCGGGACACCCTGACCGATGGCCTGCCCGCGCAGGTGGCCTGCCGGCTGATCGGCAAGGACGGGCTGACCCGCTGGGTGTGGACCCGGGGCCAGCCGCGCCGGGAGAACGGGGTGCTGTTCGTGGACGGGGTGTGCAGCGACGTCAGCGACCGGCACCACGACAACGCCCGGCTGCGCCAGCAGGCCGAGCTGCTGGATCTGGCGCCGACCGCGGTGGTGGTGCGGGATCTGGAGGGGCGGATCACCTATTGGAACCGGGGTGCCGAGCAGGTCTACGGCTGGAACGCCTCGGCGGTGATGGGCCGCTGTGTGCACCGGCTGCTGGACACCCGGTTCCCGGAGTCGCGGGAGGCCGTCGAACGGGAGCTGGCCGGCACCGGCGGGTGGCGTGGCGAGCTCGACCACCTGCGCAGTGACGGCACCCGGATCGTGGTGCACTCCCATCAGGGTGTGCAGTGCGACGACGACGGCCGCCCGGTCGGGTTCCTGGAGGTGAACGCGGACGTGACCGCCCGCCGGATGGCGGAGCGGCGGCTGGCCGACGGGGAGAAGCGGATGCGCGCCCAGTTCTCGCTGGCCACCGTGGGGCAGGCGTCGATCTCGCTGGACGGCCGGTTCCTGGAGGTGAATCCGGCGATGGCGGACCTCACCGGGCGTAGCGCCGCGGAACTGGCGGGGCTGACCCTCGACGACATCACCCATCCGGAGGACCGGCCGGAGAACGACCGGACCGCTGCCTTCATGTTCACCGAGGATCAGCCGACGGCCCGCCGGTTGCGGCTGTCGCACGCCGCCGGGCACATGGTGGAGGTGGAGATGGGCATGTCCCTGATCCGGGACGTCGAGGGCCAGCCGGTCGGCTTCTACGCCATGGTCACCGCCTGAATCGTGAACGGCCCGCCACCCGTGTTCCGGCACGGTGGCGGGCCATGTCCGTTTCAGGCTTCATGCTCTGGACCGGAAAGACGAGGTCACCCGGCCCTGGTTCTTTTGGGCCGGCGCGATGTTCTGCCCACCGGCCCCGGACGCCGCCGGTGGTCAGGCCGTGGCCGGGGCGGTCATCGCGGCGCCGGTCAGGGTGACCGAGCGGACCCGGTCGGCGGCCGACTGGGCGTGGTGGGCGGTGATCAGCTCGTCGGCCTGGCAGGAGGCGGCGAAGTCGGTCAGGTAGTCGCGGACCTCGTCCGGCGTGCCGACCGCCGTGTAGCGGGTCATCGCGGCCAGCTGGGCGCCGTTCGGGGAGGCCAGGAACGCGTCGATCTCGGCGTCGGTGAAGTTGCGCCGGACCGGGCCGCGGGTGATGAACGCCCTGGTGCGGGCGCGGTAGGCGGCGGTCATCTGGGCGACCGCCTCCTCGTGGGTGTCGGCGGCCACCACGTTCACCCCGGCGATCACGTACGGCTCGGCGAGCTGCTCGGACGGGGTGAACGTGTCCCGGTAGATCTTGGTGGCCTGGTGCAGGGCCTCGGGGGAGAAGTGGGAGGCGAACGCGTACGGCAACCCCAGCTTGGCGGCCAGCTGGGCGCCGAACAGCGAGGAGCCCAGGATGTAGAGCGGCACCGGCCGCTCGGCCCGGGGCACCGCCTGCACGCCGGGCACCACCGACCGGCCGGACAGGTAGCCCCGCAGCTCCAGCACGTCCTCCGGGAACGACTCGGCGGACAGGTGGTCGCGGCGCAGCGCCCGCATGGTGACCTGGTCGCTGCCGGGCGCCCGGCCCAGGCCCAGGTCGATCCGGCCCGGGTGGAGCGTCTCCAGGGTGCCGAACTGCTCGGCGATCACCAGCGGCGAGTGGTTCGGCAGCATCACGCCACCGGCGCCCAGCCGGATCGTCGAGGTGTGCGCGGCCACGTGCCCGATCACCACGCTGGTGGCGGACGAGGCGATCGACTCCATGTTGTGGTGCTCGGCGTACCAGACCCGCTCGAACCCGGCGCTCTCGGCGGCCCGGGCCAGCTCGACGCTGGCGGCGAAGCTGGCCCGGGCGGTCTGACCGGCGGAGATCGGGGCCAGGTCGAGCAGGGATAGTGCGGTGGGCATGGTGCCGCCTTCCGGTGTCACAGGACGTGCTCAGACGTCAAGTGAAGGCCCGGATCCGCTCATCGTCCACCGACTATGACGCGGCTCATGGCCCGCGCGGGGGTGATCACCGGCTCGTCCAGGAACACCCGGCGGACCACCCGCTCGGCGGCGTGACCGTCGTCCAGGTAGCAGAACCGGTCCCGGAACACCGCCCGGTTGAGGTCGGCGACCGGGCCCCGGACCTCGCCGGAGCGGAACATGCCGGCCAGCTCGTCGGGGGTGCGCGCGGTCACCCCGGGACCGTCCCGGAACACGTCCAGGTAGGCGCCACGGTTCTCCCGGTACTTCTCCCAGTCGGCCGCGTAGATCGCCATCGGCCGGTCCAGCACCGCGTAGTCGAACATCACCGAGGAGTAGTCGGTGATCAGCACGTCGGCGGCCAGGCAGACGTCCTCCACCGAGGGGTGGTCGCTGAGGTCCAGCACCCGGGGGTGGTCGCCGGAGACGTGCGAGCGGTCGAAGTGGTGCACCCGGGCCAGCACGACGGTGTCGTCCGGCAGCTGGTCGGCGAACCGTTCCACGTTGAGCAGCGCGTCACTGCCGAACTCGTAGTCGCGGTAGGTCGGCAGGTAGGCGACGGCGGTCTGGCCGGGGTGCACGCCGACCCGGGCACGCGCCTCCGCCACATCCCGTTCGGTCGCGTTCACCAGGGCGTCGTTGCGCGGGTAGCCGTACTCCAGGGTCTCGTAGTCGCAGGGGTAGGCCCGTTCCCAGACCTCGGTGGTGTACGCGTTCGGGCTGATGCTGAACGACCAGCGGTCGCAGCGCTTGAGCAGCCAGGCCATGTTCATCCCGGTCACCCCGGCCGGGTATTTCAGCTGGTCGATGCCCATCGCCTTGACCGGTGTGCCGTGGTTGGTGGACAGGTGGATCGCGTCCTCGCGCTTCTCCACCCAGCCGGGGAAGTTGACGTTGGAGATCAGCGCCAGGTTCTCGTCGACCGGCTGGCGCAGCTGGGCCTGGTAGTACTTCCGCCGGACCCGCTCGTCGATCCGCAGCTCCCTCTCCACCTCGCGGGTCCGCCGCTTGACCGCCCCGCGCACCCGGGTCGCGGCGCGCCGGGCCAGCCAGCCGGTGTAGGAGCCGCGTTCCAGCAGCCGCTGCTTCTCCCCGGCCGGGCCCTCCCGTGGGGTGTACCCGCCGGCGGGCAGGTGCCTGGCGTACGCCTGGGCCAGGGCCTGGAAGAAGTCCTTGCGGTCCTCGTCGGCGATGCGTTCCGGGTTCTCCAGCACCAGCAGGCACTGGTGGAGCATGCGTTCGAAGATGATCGCGCGGTACGGTGCGGCCCGCTCGCCGATCTCGTCCAGCCGGGCGAACAGCAGGTCGTACTGGTCGAGGGCGTGGAAGTGGCCGCGCCCGGGGGTGGAGGTGATCGCGCCGCGCCGCCGTTGCCGGTAGTAGACGCAGACCCGCTCCAGCACGGTGATCCGGTCGGCGAGGATCAGCACCGGGAAGCCGACCGGCACGTCCTCGTACAGCCCGCCCGGGTACGTGATCCGGTGCTGTTCGAGGAACGTACGCCGGTAGATCTTGTTCCAGGCCACGTGGAAGATCTTGAGCGCGTTCGGGTACTCGGCCAGCGTGAACAGCCGGGGCAGGCCCTCGGTGCGAATCAGTTCGGCCAGCTTGCTGCGTTTGCTCTTGTGGTTCCACCACACCTTGGCGTAGTCGACCACCAGTACGTCCGGGTCGGTCTCGCCGATCCGGGCGGCGATCGCGGCCAGGGCGCCCGGCGCGATCCAGTCGTCGCTGTCGACGAACCAGACGAACTCCCCGGTGGCGTGCCGCTGCCCCTCGTTGCGGGCCTGCCCGAGCCCGACGTTCTCGGCCAGGTGCAGCACCCGGACCCTGGGGTCGCGGGCGGCGTACTCGTCCAGGATCGCACCGCAGTGATCCGGTGAGCAGTCGTCGACGGCGATCACCTCGATGTCGGTGAACGGCTGGCCGAGGAGCGAATCCAGGCATTCGCGGAGGTACGCCTGAACCCGGTAGACCGGCAGGACGATACTCAGCAAGGGCATATCGGGTCACACCTCTGTCGGGTCGAGTGGCGGCGTGACGTTACCAACCAGGACGACTGAAGATCACCTATGCCTCATATGGCGTCCATCATGGAGGTATCCGTTTGTTCAAATAGGTCAGGGTTGTGGGGGTTACTCCGGCCGATCGTCCCGGAATCGGCTCGGTCGAACGGGGGAACGCAGCCGCAGCACGTAGGCGGCGGTGAGCGCGACCGCCCGATCGGCGTCCTCCGCCGACAGCGCGGTCAGGGCCCGGGTCGCGGTCTCGCCCGGGATGTCGGCGAGCGCCTGGGTCAGCCGCTGGCGGGCGGCCGGATTCCGGGAGCCCGCGATCCGTTCGGTCAGGACACCGGCGATCCGGTCCGCCAGCACGGCGTCGCCGGCCAGGGCACTCAGCGCGTCGGCGGCCCCGGCGTCGTTGGTGTTTGTGACGATCATGTCGACCAGCGTCGGGATCGCCTCCGGAGCCGACCGGGAACCCAGGGCCACCGCCGCGTACCGGCGGATCTCGTGATCGTCATGGGTCAGCGTCGCGCGCAGCACGGCGGTCGCCTCCGGGCCCGGGAACTCGTCGATCGCCCGGATCGCCCGGCGGCGCACCGGGCGCTCGGCCGCGTCCAGCCCGGCGGCCAGCAGCGGCAGCGCGTCCGTGCCGGCCCGGACCAGCGCCCAGCGCAGCGCCCCGGCGGCGTTCGTGTCCGGCTCGCTCAGCGCCGCCTCCACCAGGGCCTCCACCGGCACCGGGACCTCGGACAGCGCCGCCTTCTGCCGCCGGCCGGCGCTGTCCGATCCGAGGGCCTGCAACAGTGCGACGATCTGCAGGACCTCCTCCCACCCGGCCGGGCCCGCCTCACCCAGACGCTCCAGCCGGGCCAGCAGCCGGGTCTCGGCGGCGATCCGCTCCCGGGTCCTGCCGATCAGCTCGCCGACCAGCCCGGCCGGGTCGAACGCCGGATCGTCGAGCGCCTGCCCGGCCTCCTTCAGCGACAGGCCGAGCGAGCGCAGGCTCTCGATGTGGAAGATCCGGCGGATGTCGTCCGCCGAATACTCCCGGTAGCCGGAGGAGGTGCGCCCGGTCGGCCGGACCAGGCCGATCGAGTCGTAGTGGCGCAGCATGCGGGCGCTGACCCCGGACCGTCGCGCCACATCCCCGATCAACACCTCCCCATCATCCCGCCCGTTCGGCGGGCAGCGTCTCGGAAGGACCCAGCGCCACGATGCGTATCGCCTGGTCGACACCGAAGTCGAAGCCGGCGTCCGGGTCCTGGAAGAGCTGCTCGGTGGCGAGGGCGTGCTGCCGTACCACCGGGTCGTCGTGGTCCAGCGGCAACGCCGCCGAGCCCGCCTCGCCCAGCATGATCAGTGCCCGGCTCAGGCTCAGCCGGGTCTCCCGGTCACCGCGCCCCAGCTGGGTCACCAGGATCGCCGCCAGCCCGGCCTCGGCGCCGTCCGGCACCAGCCCGGCCGCCGTCCGCCACGCCGCCCGGGCCACCTCGCCGTCGGTGTCGGTGAGCAGCTCCCGGGTGAGTGCCGGCCACGCCGCCCGGTCGCCGATCTTGGACAGCGAGTGCAGTGCCTGGCTCCGCGCCTGCGGCCGTGCCGAGGACAGTTCGGCGACCAGCCGGGGCACCGTCGACTCCGCCGGGAGCCGGGTGATCGCCCAGGTCAGCATGTCCCGGACGTAGAAGTCCGGTTCGACCGCGCACCGCTCGACCAGTGTGTCGATCAGGTCCGGGTCGGGTGTGGTGCCGGCCGCGAGCGCCGCCTGGAGCCGCACCGACGAGCTGCCGCTCGCCAGCGCCGTGACAACTGTGTTCATGCGGCCCAGTGAAGACCTTGTCACCGTGACAAGGTCAAGCCACCGCCTCGACCATCGCGAACGACGCGTTCAGCAGCCCGGCCCGGGTCTGCACGTGGAAGCGGCTGCGGCCCTGTTTGACGATGGTGCCGACCATGCCGCCGTATTTTCCGCCGCCCTTCAGGCGGACCCGATCGCCGATCTTGAACGACCCGGCGTTGCGCCCACCCTGCACCCGGACCATCTCGGCCGCGTAGGCGGCCTGCATCGGCGCCGCCTGCCCCCGGTAGGTCCAGGCGAACACGGCGGTCCGGTCGAACGTCCGGGAACAGCGCGAACACGACCGCACCCGGGTCGGCCGGCGGTGCGCGGTGGTCCGGTGCCCGGCCGGGCAGAAGCCGACCCAGGCGCCCTCCACCCGGGGCACCCCCTCCGGCACGCACCGGGTGCCCGAGCAGCCGATCCGCTGGGCGGTGGCCCGCCACACCGCGTCGTGCCCATGCTCGGCGCCGACCAGGGCGTGCGCGATCTCGTGCAACACCGTCTCGGTGACCTGCTCGACCGTGTAGAGGCGGATCAACGGCCGGGACAACCCGATCTCCCGGCTCGCCGGCCGGCACACCCCGGCCCGGGTCTTGGCGTTGTCGAACGTCAGTCGCCACCCGCTGAGCCCGTGCCGCGCCATCAGCCCGGCCGCCAGCTCCCGCGCCTCACCAAGATCCAACCCAGCGGCTCCTTCACTCCTGGGACAGTGAGGCTACGTCATCGCGTCGAGCTGCTCGCGGGTGATCCCGAACGACTCCCGTAGCACCACACCGCCCGGTCCCACATCGAACACGGCCAGGTCGGTATAGACCCGGCTGACACACCGTAAACCGGTCAGCGGATAGGTGCACTCCGGCACGAGCTTCGGGCGGCCCTGCCTGTCGAACAGGGTCATCATCACGTACACCTGCCTGGCCCCGATGGCCAGGTCCATCGCCCCGCCGACCGCCGGGATCGCGTCGGGCGCGCCGGTGTGCCAGTTCGCCAGGTCGCCGTGCACCGACACCTGGAAGGCGCCGAGCACACAGACGTCCAGATGGCCGCCGCGCATCATCAGGAACGAGTCGGCGTGGTGGAAGTAGGAGGCGCCGGGCAGCTCGGTGACCGGCACCTTCCCGGCGTTGGTCAGATCCGGGTCGATGTCGTCGCCGGTCGCCGCCGGGCCCATGTTGAGCATGCCGTTCTCGGTGTGCAGGACGACACCCTGCTCCGGGGTGAGATGGTCGGCGACCCGGGTGGGCTGGCCGATCCCCAGATTGACGTACGAGTACGCCGGGATGTCCCGGGCCACCCGCGCGGCGAGCTCATCGGTGGACAGTGGCATCAGCGCGCTCCCTCGACCATGTACCGGCGGGCCTGCACCCGCACCACCCGATCGACGAAGATGCCCGGTGTCACCACCGTCTCCGGATCGATCGCCCCCGCCTCCACCAGCTCGCCGACCTGCACGATCGTGGTGGTCGCGGCGGTCGCCATCACCGGCCCGAAATTCCGGGCCGTCTTGCGGTAGACCAGGTTGCCCAGCGGGTCGGCCCGGTGCGCACTGATCAGCGCCACATCCCCCTTGATCGGGAACTCCAGCACGTACTCCCGGCCGTCGATGGTCCGGGTCTCCTTGCCCTCGGCCAGCGGGGTGCCCACCCCGGTCGGGCAGTAGAACGCCCCGATCCCCGCCCCGCCGGCCCGCATCCGCTCGGCCAGGCTGCCCTGCGGCACCACTTCCAGCTCGATCCGGCCGGACCGGTACAGATCATCGAAGACGTAGGAGTCCGACTGGCGGGGGAACGAACAGATCACCTTGCGGACCCGCCCCGCCTTCAACAGCGCGGCCAGGCCGACATCACCGTTGCCGGCGTTGTTGCTCACGATCGTCAGGTCCGCCGCGCCCTGCCGGATCAGCCCGTCGATCAGGTCGAACGGCATCCCGGCCAGCCCGAACCCGCCGACCAGCACGGTGCTGCCGTCGGTGATCCCGGCGACCGCCTCGTCCACACTCTCCCGCAGTTTCATCACCGCACCCTTTCCAGTACGACGGCGAGGCCCTGCCCGACGCCGATGCAGATCGCGGCCACCCCGTACCGTTCGTCCCGCTCGTGCAGCACCTTCGCCAGGGTGCCCAGGATCCGGCCGCCGCTGGCACCGAGCGGGTGACCGATCGCGATCGCACCGCCCCGGGTGTTCACGATCTCCGGGTCGATGCCCCAGGCGTCCACGCACGCCAGTGACTGCACGGCGAACGCCTCGTTCAGTTCGACCGCGCCGACCTGATCCCAGCCGATGCCGGCCCGGGCCAGCGCCCGGTTCGCGGCCTCCACCGGGGCGTACCCGAAATCGCGGGGGTCCAGGGCGGACACGCCCCGGCCGACGATCGCGGCCAGTGGGTCCCGGCCGAGCGCCGCGTTCTCCGAGCCGAGCAGCACCGCGCTCGCGCCGTCACTGAGCGGGGAGGCGTTGCCGGCGGTGATGGTGCCGTCCGGGCGGAAGCTGGGCCTCAGGATGCTCAGCTTCTCCGGCGAGCTGTCCGGGCGTACCCCCTCGTCGGTGGTCAGGCCCTCGACCGGGACCACCAGGTCGTCGTAGAACCCGTCCGCCCACGCTTGCGCGGCCAGCCGGTGGGACCGGGCGGCGAACGCGTCCTGGCGTACCCGGTCGATCCCGTGTTTCTCGCCCAGCATCTCGTTGCACTCACCGAGCGATACGGTCCACTCGGCCGGCATCCGCGGATTGACCAGACGCCAGCCCAGCGTCGTCGACACGGCCGTCAGGTCGCCGGGCGGGAACCCCTTCGCCGGTTTCGGCAGCACCCAGGGCGCACGGGTCATCGACTCGACCCCACCGGCCACGATCACGTCGGCGTCCCCGGTCTCGATCGCCCGGGAACCGATCATCACCGCGTCCAGCCCCGACCCGCACAGCCGGTTCACCGTGGTGGCCGGGACCCCGGCGGGCAGCCCGGCGAGCAGCGCGGCCATCCGGCCCACGTTGCGGTTGTCCTCGCCGGCCCCGTTCGCGTTGCCCCAGATCACCTCGTCGACGGCCATGCCGGTCGCGCCGGTCGCGCCGGTCGCGCCGGTCTCGCCATTGAGCAGCGCCCGGATGGTGCCGGCGGCCAGGTCGTCGGGCCGGACGCCGGCCAGCGCGCCGTTGAACCGGCCGAACGGGGTGCGCACCGCGTGATAGACGAAGGCTCTCATCTCGACCACGCTATGCCGTCGGCTTGATACGTTGAAGTATCAATATCATGCGCCATTGAGAGTCCTGAGGTATCAATCCGTGGAGTTGCGGCAGCTGCGCTACTTCGTGGTCGTCGCCGAGGAACGCCACTTCGGCCGGGCCGCCGCCCGCCTGCACATGGCCCAGCCGCCACTCTCCCAGGCCATCCGCCGCCTGGAGGCGTCACTCGGCGTCGAACTGCTGCACCGGACCACCCGGCGGGTGACCCTCACCGACGCCGGCCGCGCCTACCTGGACCGGGTGCGGGCGATCCTCGCCGACCTGGACGACGCCGGGCACGAGGCCCGCCGGGTGGCCGCCGGAGCGGTCGGCCACCTGACCGTCGGGTGCGTGGGCTCGGCCACGTACAGCCTGCTCCCGGCGTTGTCCCGGCACCTGGCCGTGGAACTGCCCGGCGTCGACTTCTCGTTCCGGGGTGAGATGCTGGCCCCCGACCAGATCGAGGCGCTGCGCACCGGCGAGATCGACGTGGCCCTGCTCCGCCCGCCGGTCGACGACCCCACCCTCACGGTGATCCCGCTGCGCAGCGACCCGCTGATGGTGGCCCTACCCGCCGCGCACCCACTGGCCGCCCGGCCCACGGTGGGCGTCGCCGATCTGCGGGACGAGGCGCTGATCGTGCACTCCGCGGACCGCCGCTCGACGATGTACACCCTGGTCCTGGGCCTGTTCCGGGACGCCGCGGTGGAGCCCCGGATCCGGCACGAGGTGGGCGAGACGTCCACGCTGATCACCCTGGTGGCCGGCGGCCTGGGCGTCGCGGTGGTCCCGGCCCCGGTGGCGGCCCTGGCCCTGGACGGCGTGACATACCGCCCCCTGACCCCGCCCTCGGCGACGGTCGATCTGGCCCTGGCCCACCGCGCCGACCGCACCGAACCCCACCTCACCCGCACCCTGTCCCTGATCCGCTCCCTGACCCGATAGCGCCCCGCGCCGAAACGCGGCACGCACCCAGCGGTCACAGCGCGCGTGCCGACTTGCGGTCCGTTCCGGGCCGTTGTGCGGCACGTATCCGGTGGTCAGGGCGCGCGTGCCGATTTGCGGTGCGTTTCGGGCCGTTGTGCGGCACGTTTGCGGTGGTCAGGGCGCGCGTGCCGATTTGCGGTGCGTTTCGCGCCGTTGTGCGGCACGCGGCTGGGGTTGCTGGTTCGCGTGGTTACTTGCGGTTTGTTCTGCGCCGTGGTTCGGGGATGCGGCTTCTCGCGGTTGTTGATTTTTTACAACCGCGGGGGTACGCCAATCGGCTCCACGGAGATCGGGTCGTTCGGTGCCGTCCCCGCGAGGTCCGCGGCAGACCGGACCGAAACGCGACCGCCGGGCGAATGCGGCCGTCACCGGTGAGAGGGCGAGCGGCCCCGAGCGGGCTCGGATCCCGCGTGGTGCTTTCCGGCTCGATCCGCACCGGAAGGTGCCACACGGGTGAGGGCGGGACGCGACCAGCGGTGGGTTGGGGGGAACGAGTGGGGGCGTGTCGTTTCTGTCCAAGACGGGGGAGTGGTGGGGATCTAGCGTGGGCCCGGTAACCGCTATCGAGGAGAGAACAACCATGCGGAACCTTGTCTGGACCGGCTTCATGTCGCTCGACGGCGTTGTGGACTCGCCCGGTGGGACGGAGGAGGGGCACCGTGGTGGGGGCTGGGTTTTCAAGGATCTGGAGTTCGTGCCGGAGGCCTGGTCGCTCAAGGGCGAGGAGCTGGCCGACACGAGTGCGCTGATGTTCGGGCGGGCCAGCTACCAGGCGTTCGCCAGTGTCTGGCCGGGCTCGGAGGATCACGCGGACTATCGGGAGCTGCCCAAGTTCGTGGTCTCCGGCACGCTCACCGACGACGGCCTGGTCGAGGGCTGGGGGGCTACCACGATCCTGCGTTCCACCGAGGACGTGGCGGCGCTCAAGGAGACCGAGGGCGGGGCGATCTTCATCCACGGCAGTGCCGAGCTGGCCCGGCGGCTGTCCGACGCGGGGCTGATCGACCAGTACAACCTGCTGGTGTTCCCGGTGCTGCTGGGTGCGGGCAAGAGCCTGTTCGGGCGGGCCGATCGGGACAAGTACATGCTGTCGTTGCGGGAGTCGGGCACGTACGACAATGGGATCCTGAAGTTGATCTATGACGTGAAGCGCTGATCAGAGGCCTATCGCGCCGCCGGAACGGTCGCGTAGCTGCCCGGCGGTGCGCCCGATGTAGGTCCGCAGCGCCCGGGCCAGGTGCGGCTCGTCGAAGTAGTCGAGCTCGGCGACCACGTCGGGAGCCGTGGTCCCGGCGGTGAGCAGCCCGGCGGCGGTGCGGGCCCGGTCGATCTGCCGGATCGTGCCGTGGGTGAGGCCGGTCGCGGCGCGGAACCGGCGTTGCACGGTGCGGGCGGCCACGTCCGGCCGGTGCCCGCGCAGCACGTCGGCGACGAGCGGGTCACGCACCACCACACCGGCCCTGACCAGGGCGCTGACCAGGGCTTCGGCGTCGTCCGGGCCGGGTGTGGACCAGCGGGTGCCGTCCAGCCGGAAGGTGCGGGCGGTGGTGTCGGGCAGTTCGATGCCGCCGTCGACGAGGGCCGGGGTGGGCACCGCCCGCAGTGTGGTGCCGGTGGCGAACTCGATGCCGGTGAAGATCGCGTCCTCCGGGACGGGCGCCGTGCGGGTGCGGGTCTCGGGGCCGGTGACGGCGGCGAACGACCGGCCGTCCCGCGCCCAGAAGACCAGGCCCCAATGCGTCCCGGCGACCGAGGTCATGGTGGTGACCTGATCGCTGGTGGACGTCCAGACGGTGTCGATCCAGATCGAGTCGGATCGCCGTGTTTCGAACCGCAGCCCCACCGGCCGAACGATAACGCATGGACGTTATCAACCGAATTGGGCAATATGTGACTTATGGTAGAAAAATGAACCGCTCACTCTCCACCAGGTCGGCGCTCGTCGCGCTGGCCACCACCGGCACGCTGCTCCTCGGATCCCCGGCCCTCGCCGACACCGACCCGCCCTGGGAGAGCGTGCAGGTCAGCGGCACCGGCGAGGTGTTCGGCGAGCCCGACAAGCTGACCGCCAACCTGGCCGCCGAGACCACCGCGCCGACCGTCGCCGCGGCCCTGAACGGCACCACCGCGGCCGCCGCCAAGATGCGCGACGCGCTGGTCAAGGCCGGCATCGCCAAGGTCGACCTGCAGACCTCCAACGTCGACGTCGAGGCCAAGACCGACGACGACGGCAAGATCACCGGATACACGGTGAACCAGGGCGTCACCGTGACGATCCGGAACCTGACCAAGGCCGGCACGATCCTCTCCGACACCATCACCGCCGGTGGCGACGCGGCCCGGCTCAACGGGGTGTCCTTCGGCATCGAGGACGAGAGCGGCCTGCTGAACCAGGCCCGCAAGCGGGCCTTCGGCACCGCCCGCGGCAAGGCCGAACTCTTCGCCAAGGAGGCCGGCCGCCCGCTCGGCCGGGTCCTCAAGGTCACCGAGACGACACCCGGCTGGGGCGGCGGAGGCGAACAGTACAAGGCCATGGCCGCCTTCGCCGCCGACGCGTCACTGCCGATCGAGCCCGGCCGTCAGCGCCTGTCGGTCACCGTGTCGGTGGAGTGGGCGCTGGACACGTCAACGTCAGCGAAGTGAGATCGGCCGTGGCGTCCACCAGCACGGTCTGACCCGGGCGCAGCTCGTTGCGGAGGATCCGCTCGGACAGCGGATCCTCCAGCTCCCGCTGCACGGCCCGGCGCAACGGCCGGGCCCCGAGCAGCGGATCGAACCCCTCGGCGGCCAGGAACCGGCGGGCGGCATCGGTGAGCGTCAGACCCATGTCCAGGTCCCGGAGCCGCTCCTCGACCTGGCCGGCGAACACGTCGACGATCCGCAGGATCTCCGGCTGCCCCAGACGGCCGAACACGATCGTCTCGTCGATCCGGTTCAGGAACTCCGGCCGGAAGAACTCCGCCAGCCGGGCGTCCACCAGCGACGGCGACTCCACCGAACCGAAGCCGGCGGTCCGGGCGGACTCCCGCGTGCCCAGATTGGTGGTCAGCACCACGACAGTGTTCGCGAAGTCGACGATCCGGCCCCGGCCGTCGGTCAGCCGGCCCTCCTCCAGAACCTGCAACAGGGTGTGGAAGACATCCGGATGAGCCTTCTCGATCTCGTCGAACAACACCACCGAGAACGGCCGCCGCCGGACCCGCTCGGTCAACTGCCCGCCCTCCTCGTGACCGACATAGCCGGGCGGCGCCCCGACCAGGCGCGACACCGTCGACCGGTCGTGGAACTCGGACATGTCGAACTGGATCAGGGTGTCCTCGGACCCGAACAGGAAGGCGGCCAGCGTACGACACAATTCGGTCTTCCCCACGCCGGACGGCCCGGCGAAGATGAACGACCCGGACGGCCGCCGGGGATCCTTGACACCGGCCCGGGCCCGCCGGACCGCCCGCGCCACCGCCCGCACCGCGTCGTCCTGGCCGATCACCCGGCGGCGCAGCTCGTCCTCCATGTGCCGCAGCCGGGCGGACTCCGCCTCGGTGATCCGGTGCACCGGAATCCCGGTCCGGTCGGCGAGCACCTCGGCGATCTCCTCGTCCCCCACCTCGGCCAGCACGTCCAGGTCACCGGAGAGGCGGCGCACCGCCAGCCGGGCGCCGGCCTCGTCCAGCAGATCGATCGCCTTGTCCGGCAGGAACCGGTCCGTGAGGTAACGTCCGGCCAGCGTCGCCGCCGCCACGATCGCCCCATCGGTGTACGTCACCTGGTGATGCGTCTCGTACGCGTCCCGCAGCCCCCGCAGAATCGACACCGTGTGCTCCGTCGTCGGCTCACCCACCCGGATCGGCGACAGCCGCCGCTCCAGAGCCCGGTCCCGCTCCAGGAAACGGCGATACTCGTCCAGGGTGGTCGCCCCGACCAGCTGCAACTCGCCCCGGGCCAGCAGCGGCTTGAGAATGCTCGCCGCGTCGATCGAGCCCTCGGCCGAACCCGCCCCCACCAGAGTGTGGATCTCGTCGATGAACAGGACCACATCACCGGCCGCGGCCACCTCCGCCAGCACCCGCTTCAGCCGCTCCTCGAAATCACCCCGGTAGCGGGCGCCGGCCACCAGGGCACTCAGGTCCAGAGTGCACACCCGCTTGCCGGCCAGGGTGTCCGGGACGTCACCGGCGACGATCGCCCGGGCCAGCCCCTCGACCGCCGCGGTCTTGCCCACCCCCGGCTCGCCGACCAGCACCGGATTGTTCTTCCGGCGCCGCGACAGCGCCAGCATCACCTGCTCGATCTCCGGCTCCCGGCCGATCACCGGATCCAGCCGCCCGTCCCGGGCCAGCCGGGTCAGATCGACGCCGTACCGCTCCAGCGGCGCGGAACCATCCGCCGTCGCCGGCCGGAAACGATCAGTGAAACGCTCGACCACGACACTCACGTCCTCGCGGCAAGGCCCCACGCACCCCGCCCAAGGAGACAGAGTGGAGTCGATCGCGCTGAGTCGGAGCCTCTTGGCGCTGATGCGGGACCCGCGTGGGCGGCCCCGCGACGCTCGTGCAGGCGCGCTGCCCCCCGAGCGTAGCGCGCTTCGATTTACGATGCGTTCGGGAGGAGTCGCCATGAGTCGTCGCGCTGTTCCGGACCGAGCCCGCAAACGTGCCGTCCGTGCCCTGGCCGCCCGGCTCGGGGTGGCCTATTCGGTGGCCGCCCGCCTGCTGGAGTCCGCTCCGCCGGATTCCGGTCCCCGCCCGCCGGATGATCATCGGGCGTGGATGTTCGCCGCCCGCGAACAGCGCGGTTTCCTCGCCCGGGTCGCCGACACCAGGCTCGCCGCCGACCTGCCCCTCGGCCGGGCCACCCACCTGGTCCGCCGCTTCCCTCCGTTGCGCCCCTTCTACGACGGTGCGGGACGAGAGACCACGATCGCCATGTCGTACGCGGTGGTCCTGCACGAATATCCGCGACTCCGCCCACCCGCCGGCGAGCTGGCCTGGGCCGCCGAGCTGGGAGAGGAGACCGCCGTCGACGTGCCGTGCGCGGCCCTGGACCGGCGGGCCCGCCTGCTGCTGGACGCCGACCGCTGGCGCTTGTGGTCCCGGGTGGAGGCGGCGCTGACCGCCGGCGAGTCCAGCCCCGACCGGCACCGGCGGGACGCGGCGATCATCCTCGGCCGGGAGCTGCGCTCGACCAGTCTGCGCGGCTCGGTCGACGGTGCCCGGCACACCCTGGACGCTCTGCTGGTGGAGGCGTTCGGCGGGCACGCCCCGGGCATCCGGTTGGGGTCCGGCACGGTGGTCGGCGTCCACTGGACCGAGGCGGGGCCACCCACCTCGTACGACATCCGCCCCGATCGCTCTCCGGTCCCGGCCTGATCCGCCTTCCGGGGACGGCAGGTCCCGGTCTGATCTGCCGTCCCCCGCACCTTCTCGTTCCGGTGTGATCCGGCATCCTGGCGCCCGCCGGTCCTGGTCTGATCCAGCCGCTCGGTGCCGGCGGGCCCGCCCTTCCCGCGCCAGCCGGACCGGGCTGGATCGGCACCTCGGTCTCGGTGTGGTCCGGGTCGCCGATTCAGTCCAGGTTCCTAGGATGCTTTAGGGGGTGTGACCTCGGCCCGGGGAGCCGGCCGTCAGCGAACCCGTGCCGAACCGAGCGGCCCAGGGGTGTTCGCACGTTGTGCCAGCGGACACCAACCAGTGGATCAACCGGACAGATCGGCGGATGATGGCCGAGAATCCGTGGCGTTTCGGCTCTTCCACGAATTCTGGTGGTGAAGCGGCTTATCTCCGCGCGCGAAGTACCGATCTTGTCGTCGTGACGATTCTGACCCGTATGCGGCTCGGTGTGCGCCTGGCGGTCTCGTTCGCTGTCGTGGTCGGTCTGCTGCTGGTGATGCTGACGGTGGCGCTGATGACGTCGAACAGTCAGCAGTCCGCGGCTGACCGGATGGAGCGCAGCCAGCAGTTCGTCACCGAGGTGAAGGACGCGAAGTTCGCCGCCGCCGACTTCAACGGCTGGCAGACGGCGTACGCGTTCGACGCCTTGCGCGGGGTGCCCGGCGCGGCCCGGGACAGCGGCGAGTCGCGTGCCTCGTTCCTGGCCGCGGTGGCGACCTTCCGGGAGCGTGTCACGGCGATCAGTGCGGACGCGCCGGAGGACGCCCAGCAGATCACCGAGCTGGTCGACGAGTTCATGTCGGTGGACGAGGAGATCGCCCGGCTCTACCTCGCCGGTTCGGCCACCGCGGCGAACGCGCTGGTGCTGGGCCGGGAGATCGAGCTGTTCCAGGAGATCGGGGTGCAGCTGGACGAGGCGGCCACGCTCGCCGACGCCGAGTTCGCCGCGGCCAAGGGTGACGCGCACGCCGCGCACGATTCCGGTACGGCGACGGTGTGGGGTGTGGGTGTCGGGGCGGCGGTGCTGGCGGTGGTGCTGGCGGTGATGGTGACGTTGTCGGTGACCCGGCCGGTGGAGAAGGTGCGCCGGCGGCTGGAGTCGCTGGCCGAGGGGGATCTGGCGACGCCGGTGGAGGTGTCCGGGCAGGACGAGGTGGCGCAGATGGCCGGTGCGCTGCGGCGCAGTCTGGAGTCGTTGGGCCGGGTGGTGCGCACCATCGATGAGTCGTCGGCGTCGCTGGCCGCGGCGGCGGAGCAGATGTCGACGGTGGCGACGGAGATCTCCGCGTCGGCGGAGGAGTCGGCGGCGCAGGCGCAGGTGGTGTCGGAGGCGGCGAACCAGGTGTCGAGCAATGTGCAGATGGTGTCGGCGGGTAGTGAGCAGATGGGTGCGTCGATCCGGGAGATCGCGCATTCGACGACGGAGGCGGCGGCGGTGGCGGTGACGGCGGTGCAGGCGGCGGAGGCGGCGAATGCGACGGTGTCGTCGTTGGGGGAGTCGTCGCGGGAGATCAGCAAGGTGGTGGAGGCGATCACCGCGATCGCTGAGCAGACGAATCTGCTGGCGTTGAACGCGACGATCGAGGCGGCGCGGGCGGGGGAGTCGGGTAAGGGGTTCGCGGTGGTGGCGGGTGAGGTGAAGGAGTTGGCGCAGGAGACGGCGCGGGCGACTGAGGACATCATCCGGCGGGTGGAGGCGATCCAGTCGGGGACGGGGTCGGCGGTGTCGGCGATCGCCGAGATCACGACGGTGATCGGCAAGGTGAGTGACTATCAGACGACGATCGCGTCGGCGGTGGAGGAGCAGACGGCGACGACGGCGGAGATGAACCGGAACGTGGCGGACACGGCGACGACGGCGGAGCAGATCGCGGCGAATGTGGCGACGGTGGCGGTGGCGGCGCAGCACACCACGGAGGGGGTGTCGCAGGCGCAGCAGGCGACGGCGGAGCTGGCGCGGATGTCGGGGGATCTGCGGGCCCTGGTGTCGCATTTCCGGTACTGATCGACGGTACTGATCGACGGTACTGATCGAAAATAGTTGTTATCCGGGGGTTCCGGAACTCGTCGGCATTGACCGATGACACTCGAAATGTAAACAATGTTTCGAGTAGTTGTGCCTTTCCCCCCGGAGGATCCCCCTATGCGCAGATTACGCATGCTGCTGGGTATTGCCGTGGTCGCGACCACGCTCACCGGAGCCCTCACCGTGGCCTCCCGCGGTGACGTCGCCGACGCCGCGGTCGGGCCGGTGACCTGGTCAGACGAGTTCAACGGCGCGGCCGGCGCCCCGGTCGACGGGTCGAAGTGGAACTTCGACGTCGGCGGTGGCGGCTTCGGCAACAACGAGCTGCAGTACTACACCAACTCCACCAACAACGTGCGCCAGGACGGGCAGGGGCGCCTGGCGATCACCGCCCGCAAGGAGAACCCGAACAACTTCCAGTGCTGGTACGGCTCCTGCCAGTACACGTCCGGCCGCATCCTGACCTCGGGCAAGTTCACCCAGAAGTACGGCCGGTTCGAGGCCAGCATCAAGGTGCCGAAGGGGCAGGGCATCTGGCCGGCGTTCTGGATGCTGGGCGACAACCTGGGCAGTGTCGGCTGGCCGCAGTCCGGCGAGATCGACATCATGGAGAACGTCGGCAAGGAGCCGAACAACCTGTACGGCACCATCCACGGCCCCGGCTACAACGGTGGCAGCGCGATCAGTGGCAAGCGGACCCTGAACGCGCCGCTCGGGGACGCCTTCCACTCGTACGCGGTGGAATGGTCGCCGAATCTGATCGTCTGGCAGCTGGACGGTGTCGAGTACTTCCGGGTGACCCCGGCCTCGCTCGGCGGCCGTCAGTGGGTGTTCGACCACCCGTTCTTCCTGATCCTGAACGTGGCCGTCGGCGGCAACTGGCCGGGCAGCCCGGACGCGTCCACCTCGTTCCCGCAGACCATGCTGGTCGACTGGGTGCGGGTGTCGGCGTGGAACGAGGGCACTCCGGCGCCGGCCGGCAGCGCGCTGCGGAGCAACCTCAACGGCCGCTGCATCGACATCCCCTCGGGCAACACCGCCGACGGGACCCGGCTGCAGATGTACGACTGCAACGGTCTGGCCCCGCAGAAGTGGGCGTTCCAGGGTGACGGCACGCTGCGCGCGATGGGCAAGTGCATGGACCCGGCCGGTGGGGCGCTGGCCAACGGCACCCCGATCCAGCTGGTCACCTGCAACGGCAACCCGGTTCAGCGGTTCACCCTGTCCGGCGCCGGTGATCTGGTGAACATCTCGGCCAACCGGTGCGTGGACATCGTCGACAACAACGGCGCCAACGGTGCGCGGCTGCAGTTGTGGGACTGCGCCGGCACCGCGAACCAGAAGTGGCGGGTGGCCTAGCCGTCATCGCACAGGGGGCCGGTCCGGTCCCCTGTGCAACCTTTTCGCACTCGTGGGGAGCCGGGACGGCACCCGGGGCTCGGCACAGTCGGTGGTTCACGTTCGACTGGAGCTGAGGAGCGTACGAAAAGGTGCATGGTAGACGTCTCGCCGCCGCTGTCGTCCTGACCCTCGCGACGGCCGCGCCCGTCCTGTCCGTGCCGGCCGCGGCGCAGGCCGCCGTGCCGGCGGTGGCCACGAGTTACTCCAGCCTGATGTATCGCAGTCTGACCGCCGACGCGACGATGGCCTCGCTGCGGCTCACTCTCAAGGATCAACAGCGAGTGCTTGCGGTACGGGCGGGCGAGGTGAGCGTGGCCACCCGCGCCGAGGTGGCCGCGCAGAAGACGCTGAGCGCGGTGTCGGTCACCCACCAGGGCGTCCACGACCGGCTCAAGGCCGCCGAGCGGGCGCTGACCGACGCGAACAACGTCTTGAAGAAGGTGTCGAAGCAGCGCCCGGTGAAGAAGAGCGCGGTGACCAAGGCCAGGAAGGCCGTCGCCGCCGCCACCGTCACCCGGGACCAGCGCCGTAAGAAGCTGCACGAGGCCGCGGTGCCGTTGCGGGCCGCGCAGGCCGGGGTGAGGAGCGCCACCGTGGTGCTGAGGGCCGCCGCCACCGCGCACACCACCGCCGCCACCGCGGTGACCGGAACCCAGCGCCGGATCGCGAACCAGGGCACCGCGGCCGAGTATGCCACCCGGGCCGCCGCGCTCAGCCGCGGTGTCGTCGACCAGGTCCGCCCGGCGTTCACGGTCGCCGACACCACCAGCGTGTACGGGGTGACCGTGCACCGTACCGTGGCGTTCGCGTTCAAGCGGATGGTCGACGACGCGGCCGCGGCCGGGGTGGTGATCTCCGGTGGGGGTTTCCGCACCAAGGAGCGGCAGATCGAACTCCGGAAGATCAACGGTTGTCCGGACGTGTGGACCGCCCCGGCGTCGTCGTGCCGGGTGCCGACGGCGATCCCGGGCCGTTCGCTGCACGAGATCGGCCTGGCCGTCGACATCAGCTCCGGTGGGAAGACGATCAGCCGCAAGACGAAGGCCTTCACCTGGTTGCAGGCCAACGCGGCGAAGTACGGCTACGTCAACCTGCCGTCGGAGGCCTGGCACTGGTCCATCACCGGCGGCTGACCGGGCACGTCCGAAGCGCCCCACCGATGCGGTGGGGCGCTTCGTCGTGTCAGCGGAAGGCGGGCCAGTGTCTGGCCTGGCTCTCGATCAGGGCCTTGGAGGTGGGCACGGTGTCGGCGGTGGGCCAGCCGGCCGGGTCCCACAGCGAGGAGCGGCGCAGGGCCTGGCCGCAGTGCACGAACAGTTCCTCGACCCGGACGGTCACGCCGATCGAGGTGCCGCGGACGTCGGCCGGGGCGTAGGACGGGTCGCGCAGCAGGGTGGCGGTGCCGTTGACGCGGACGCATTCGCGCATGCCGGGGACGATGAACAGCATCCCGACCCGGGGGTGGTCCAGGATGTTGTGGAAGCTGTCCAGGCGTCGGTTGCCGGGCCGGTCCACGAAGGCCAGGTGGTGGTCGTCGAGGACCCGCACGCCGCCGGGGGTCTCGCCGCGGGGGGACACGTCCAGGGAGCCGTCGGCGCCGGTGGTGGCCAGGACGAAGAACGTGGAGGCGAGCAGGAACCGGCGGGACTCCTCGTCGATGAGGTCGAGGGCCTTGTCGCGGATGTGCGGGTGCGGCGGTTCGACCAGCTCCCGGAGTTGTTCGCTGCTGGTGATCCGGGTGTCGGTCACGGATGCTCCTGATCGATGGTGACGTACGGCCTGCCGCACCGGACGATACGGCAGGCCGTGCCGGGGTCTACCGGCCGCCGACGGTCACCGCTGTGTCGGCGCCGGTTGCCGGTTGTGGTTTTCCGGCCAGCACGACACGGTTCCGGCCGGCCTTCTTGGCCTGGTAGAGGGCGCTGTCGGCGGCTTTCAGGGCGGCGTCGAGTGTCGTGCGGGCCGGGTCGGCCGGGCAGACACCGACACTGACCGTGACGGCGAGGGGGCCGCCGTCGGTTTCGACCGGGGTGCCGGTGATCGTCTGGCGCAGGCGTTCGGCGGCGGTGGCCGGGTCGCCGTCGACGGCCCAGACCGCGGCGAACTCCTCGCCGCCGTAGCGGCCGAGTTCGCCGCCGTCGGGCAGGGCGTCGCGCAGCCGGGCGGCGACGGTGGCGATCACCTGGTCGCCGGCCTGGTGGCCGTGCTGGTCGTTGATCTTCTTGAAGTGGTCGATGTCGATCATGACGGCGGCGAACTGCTGCTCCCGCCCGGCCGCGGCGGTGTGCGCCCGCTCGGCGACGGTGAAGAAGTGCCGGCGGTTGCTGACACCGGTCAGCGCGTCGGTGGTGGCCATGTACTGGACCTGCGCGAACAGCACCGCGTTGTGGTAGGCCAGCATCGCCTCCTCGGCGATCGCGGCGGCCAGCGTGATCTCGGTCGGCCCGAACGCGGCCGGTTCCGGGGCGGCCAGCACGATCAGCCCCACCTGGGCCTCCTGCCGGTGCAGCGGCACCACCAGGTGCTTGCCGCCGTCGTCCAGGAACGGCAGCGCCAGGTGCGACACCACGATCGGGCCGGGCGCGGCCAGCAGCTGGTTCAGCATCGGGGTGCGCTCCACCGGGGTCTTCTGAGGCCCGGTCAGGTCACCGTCGTCGGAGGCGGTGATCAGGTGCGCGGCCGCGGCCGGCAGCACCCCGGTCAGGGTGTCGCACAGCTCGTCCAGGATGGCCTGCGGGTCGAGCAGCCGGCTGAACCTGATCAGCGACTCGCGCAGGGTCTCGGCCATGTCGCGCTGCTGTTCGGCGGCGCGCACGGCGACCGCCAGCTGGGCGGCCCGCGCCGTCTCCACCGCCGCCGCCACGTGCTGGGTGATCGCGGTGAGGATGCCGACGTCGGCCGCGGTGAACATGCCCTTGGCGACCCGGCTGTCCATGTAGACCACGCCCAGCAGCCGGCCGTCCATCACCAGCGGCGCGGCCATGATGCTGCGCAGCCCGTGCAGCACGACACTCTGCGAGCCGAGGGCCGCGCCCTCCTCGGTGCCGGTGACCACCACCGGTTTGCCGGTGGTGCGGACCCGGTCCACGATGGTCGAACCGTAGTCGGTGAGCACCTCCAGGTCCGCGCCGTCGGCGTCGCGGCCGCTGTACGGCTGCAGGTCGTCGCCGTCGATCAGGAACAGGTAGGCGCGTTCGGCGTTGAGGATCAGCACCGTCTCGTCGAGCACCGCCCGGCTCAGCTCGTCCAGCCGGACCACCCCGGACAGGGTGCGGCTGAGCCGTTCCAGAGCGCCGAGGCGGCGCCGGTCGGCGGCCCCGCCGTCGTCGAGCACCGACGCCTGGCTGGTGTGCCCGGCGGCGAGGCTGAACTCCCGGCGTACGGCCTGGGCGTAGCGGATCTGGCCGAGCTGGTCGGCGAGATGACCGGCCGCCTCGGCCAGCGTCACCGCCTCCTCGGTCTTGCCGGCCGCCACCGCGATCCGGGCCCGCAGCACCGTCAGCGACAGCGCCATGCCGGGCAGGTCGTCACCGGCGACCAGCCGCTCGGCGCGGGCCAGCAGCCGGTGCACGTCCCCGGTGGACAGCAGCGCCAGGTGGGCGGCGGCGACCGCGTGGTGGGCGGTCAGCTGCCGGCAGGCGCCCCGGCCCCGGTCGGCGGCCTCGCGCAGCTGCCGCACCGCGCGGCGGGCGGCGGCCAGTGCCACGTCCCGGTCCTGCGGCGCGGCCGTGCGCAGCCGCTCCAGCCGGCCGAACGCGGCCGTGGAGTACACCACCCGCAGGGTGGCGGCGACCCGGGCCGGGCGCAGTGCCAGCTCGGACAGTTCGGTGGCGGCCCGGTCGAAGGTGGGGCCGTGGTCGTGCTGGTCGCGGCAGATCTCCAGGACCCCGATCAGGGTCATCAGCCGCGAACCCGGGTCGGCGCCGGCCGGATCGGTCTGTGCCAGCACGGCGGCCGCCTCGTCGACCGTCGGGACCCGCCCGGACGGCCAGGTCAGCGCACGGATCCGGGCGTTGGGTTCATTCGCTTCGGTACGCCATACGTGGTCCATGCCCTGGGTGACGGCGGCACGCATCGGGGCCATCCGCCCGGTCAGGAACCAGCGGGCGGACATCGACAGCGCGTAGTTGAGGTTCTCGGCCGGTTCCAGCAGTGGGCCGTGCCGTTCCAGCCAGCGCTGGTACTCCTCCAGGTCGGGCTGGCCGGTCTGGGTCTCGCACAGCCGGCGCAGGTATTCGGTGTAGACCACCGCGGCCGGCTGCCCGACCCGCTCGGCGATCCGCCGCGCACGGGCGAAGGACCGGCCGTGGTGGCGGCGCAGCACGGTCTGGCTCAAGGCCGCGTTGTGGGCCGCCTGACGGGCGTACTCCATCGACAGGCCCATCCGGGCCGACACGTACCGGCCGCGCATCTCGTAGCCGATCATCGTGCCGGAGCGGGTGGCGAGCAGGGCCGCGTAGGCGCCGGCCGAGTACAGCGCGTACCGCTGCCGGTAACGGGCCAGCCGCTGCTCGTCAGCCGTGCCGAAACCCAGGCCGGTGCGTTCCACGAGCACCGCGGCGAGCAGGTAGGCGATCCCGGTGACCAGGCCGACGACACCACCGGAGATGGTGCGCAAGCCCAGTGCGGACAGGCCGTGCGCGGTCTCCTGCATCGCCGCGGTCAGCTGCCAGCGGCCCAGGTGCAGCTGGGCCAGCCGGCGGTGCAGCCGGGCCCGGACCTCGGCGTCGCCGGTGGCGGCCAGCGCCACGGTGAACCGCTGCCGGGCGTCGGAGATCCGGCCGATCTGCGCGTACGCCATCCCCAGCGCCTCGGTCCACGCCACGTCGGTGTCGGAGTCGGCGGCCAGATACGGCTCGGCAGCCTCCAGGAAGGTGATCGCGTCCGCCCCGGCGTGCTCGCGCAGCGCGTCGTGCGCGGCGGCCAGGCAGACCCGGGTGGTGCGGTCGGTGTCCCGGTCGGGGTGGCCCTGCAGCAGGTGCCGGGCCTCGGCGTAACTGGTCGGCGCCTCGTCGGCGGCCCGCTGGTGCAGGTCGCGCAGCAGCTCCGGGGCCAGGTCGGCGAGCAGGGCGCGGTGCACCCGCTCGTGCACGAAACCGTACCCGTCGCCGTTGTGTTCCAGCAGGCCCAGCCCGACCGCCGCCTCACAGCCGGTACGGACCTGCTCGGCGTCCAGCCGAGCGATCCGGGCCACCTTGTCGGTGTCGAAGTGGAACCCGGCGACCGCGGCGGTGGCCAGCAGCCGCCGGCCCTCACCGCCGAGCCCGTCGATGCGCTCCAGCAGCAGCCCGGCCAGGTCGGTCGGGATGTCCAGGTGCTGCAGGCCGTCGGCGTCCATGTCCAGCCGGCCGTCCCGGGGGAAGATCAGCCCGGCGTCGATGGCCGCCCGCGACAGCATCAGCGCGGTCAGCGGCAGCCCGCCGGCCCGCGCGCCGAGCCGCTCCAGCAGGCCGTCGGCCAGCGGGTAGCCGCCGGTGTAGGTGGCCAGCAGCTGGGCCAGGGCGGTCTGCTCCAGTGGCCGCAGGTGCAGGGTGAGCGCCTCACCGCCGGCCCAGGCCGCGCCGTCCGGGATCTGCCCGCCGCCCGGTTCGGTGCCCGCCTCCGGGTCGTCGAGGGTGGCCACGATCAGCAGCGGGGCGGTGCTGCTCTGGGTGAGCTGGTGCAGCATCTGGATGGTGGTGACGTCCAGCCACTGGGCGTTGTCCAGGGCCAGGACCAGCCCGCCGGTCTGCTCGGCCAGGTCGCCGAGGAATTCGGTGACGGCCATCATGAACGCCGACCCGCCGTCGCCGGCGCCGAAGATCTCCCGCAGCGCCGGCGACAACCGGCCCAGGTAGGCCGCCGCGTCGCCGGCCGCCGACCGGATCAGTTCCGGGCCGACCTGCTCCAGGTGGGTGTCGAAGATCCGCGACAGCACGGCCAGCGGGGCGTCACCCGGACGGCACTCGCCGCGCAGCACGCTCACCCCGGCCCTCTCCAGGCGGCCGGTGAACTCGCGCAACAGCCGGGTCCGCCCGGAACCGGCGCCGCCCCGGATCACCGCGGCCCGGCACCGGTCCGAGGTCTCGCCCCAGAGGGCGGCCAGCTCGGCGATCTCGGCGTCCCGGCCGGCCATCGGGGTGTCCGGCCGGGACGCCGGCTCGTCGCCGTCGCCGACGGTGAACACGGCGTCCGGGTCCTCGGCCAGCCGGCGCAGGTCGGCGGCCAGGCCGGTGGCCCCGGCGTACCGGTCGTCGGGGTCCTTGGCCAGCAGCCGGGCCACCACGGCGGCCAGCGTCGGCGGCAGGTCCCCGCCCAGCTTCGGCACCGCCACCGTGTGCAGGCGCAGCAGCTCACCGGCGTCCGGGGCCTGGAACGGCGGCCGGCCGGTCAGGCACTCGTAGAGCACGATGCCCAGCGCGTACAGGTCGCTGCGGGCGTCCACCGGCCGCTGCAGGGTGCCGTTCTGCTCCGGCGGGGCGTAGGTGAGGGTGCCGGCCACCGCCTCGCCGCTGTGCTGCCCGGCCCAGGTCGCGAAACCCAGATCCACCAGGCGGGCCCGGCCGTCCGGCCCGACGATGATGTTGTCCGGTTTGATGTCGCGGTGCACCACACCGGTGGCGTGCATGGCCGACAGGGCGCCGGCGATGTCGGCGGCGATCGCCGCCGACCGGGCCGGGGTCAGCGGCCCGGCCCGTAGCAGGTCACCGAGGCCGTCGCCGGCGACGAACTCCATCACCAGGTACGGCTGGCCGTCGGTCTCCCCGGTGTCGAACACCTCGGGCAGCCCCGGATGCCGGCACGCGGCCATCCACGTCGCCTCCCGGCGCAGTCGGGCACGGCCGGCCGGATCCAGCAGGATCTTGACCGCCACGTCGGTGCCGTCGGCACGACGGGCTCGGTGCACGACGCTCTGCCCACCCCGGCCGATCGGCTGGAGCGCGCTGAGACCCGGAACGACCGGACGTGGTTCTGTCACATGCCGGACGATCGGTCGGGCCGGTCGGTACTTGAACCTTTCCCTCGCCGTGGCCCCGGTGGGATGGATAGAGCGCGGCCACCATGTCCAGCGCCCAGCGCATCCGGGGCAGCGCGCACTCCGGGTGGTCACCGAACTCGGCGGCCACGTCGGCGGCACACGCCCGCACCCCGCCATGGGCGCGCACGGAGGCCCGGATGGCCTGGTCGACGATCGCGAACGTGGGCCGGCTGCCGGTGGCCAGCCCGCTGGTGAACAGGGCCTCCGCGCGGGCGGCGGTCACAACCGGGGTCGGGGTGGGCATCGCGGTTCCTCCTTCGTACGACAGTCAAGAGTCCGGTCCTCGCTTCTTGAGACCGCGGCCCTCCAACCGGGCGAACCCCGGCACGGCGCGGACGGTTCAGCCGCCCTAGGCGCGGGTTGTGCGCGCGGACGTTACGGTGCCGTTGTGGGCAGCGGGGGAGGCCGGTTTGATCCGGAGTGGATTCGGGCGCACGCCGGGCATCTTGACGTGCTGCGACTCCGGCTCGGGCGGATCGGGGAGCGGGTCGCCCGGTTCGAGCGGGACCAGGCGGCGTTCGGCCGGATGTGCGGCTGGATCCTCACCGGATTGGGGGAACGCCACGTCCGCCACGGGCATCTGGTCGACTACGTGGAGGAGACCCTCGCCCTGTTCGCGACCGGGCTGCGCCGGGTCGCCGACGGCGAACAGCGTCTCGCCGACCTGATCGGCATGCCCGAACCCGGCGCCGCCACCCCGGCAGCCGACGGCGGCGAACCGGCCCGGCCGGCCACCGCCATCATCGAGGACGTCCTCGACACCGTCGAACAGCGTGAGTGGGTGGAACCGCAACTGGCCGAGACGGCGCCGGTGGCCGAGTTCGCGCTGCCGGTCGACGACGGGTTCGCCCTGCTGCGCGCGAACGGGCTGGACAGCCTGCTGGACCGGGTGCAACCGCTGCGGCGGATGCTCGACGACCTCACCGGGATGCCCGACGTGGTCGCCAAACAGGCCGAGGAGTGGCGGGAGATGGCCGCCGAACTCCAGCGGATCGGCGCCGGGCTGCGCCGCTGCCTCGACGACGACTTCGGCGACAGCGACCGGGCGGACGTCCGGGCCTACCTGGAGATCATGGCCAACAATGTGGAGGCGCTGCACGGGCTGGCCGCGATCTCCACCGCGATGACCGTGGTGACCCGGGCCGCCGGGGACCTGATCCTGCTGACCCGCGACATCGTCCGGGGTGTGCTCGGCGACCTGGTGGCCCGGATGGTCGTCTGGTCGGGTGGGCCGGTGATGCCGCTGCCGGTGCTGGCCGCCCGCCTCGGTGAGGTGGTGGCCACCACCTGGCGCGTCGACGCCTACCTGACGGCCCTGGTGACCAGCATCGCCAACCTGTCGCGCAGCATCGACGGCTGAACCCCGCACCGTTGTGCGGCACACGGTTGCCAGGGTGGCCGCGCGTGCCGCGGTGTGGTGCGTTCCGCGCCGTTGTGCGGCACGCGGTTGTCGGGGTGGCCGCGCGTGCCGCGGTGTGGTGCGTTCCGCGCCGTTGTGCGGCACGCGGTTGTCGGGGGAACCGCGCGTGCCGCTTTGTGGTGCGATTCGCGCCGTTGTGCGGCACGGGGTCAGCTGCGCTGGGGGATCAGGGACGGCATGCGGCGCAGCGAGCCGGCCAGCAGCCCGCCGGCCAGCACGCAGGCCGCGGCCAGTGCCACCACCGTCGGCCACGCGCCGTGTGACCAGGCGGTGCCGGCCAGGTTGCCGAACAGCGACGAGCCCGCGTAGTAGGCGAACAGGTACAGCGAGGCCGCCTGCGCCGCCGGGACCCCGCCCGCGTGCGCCCGCACCGGCACCCAGCCGCTGGCCACCCCGTGCACGCAGAAGAACCCGGCGGTCATCACCGCCAGCCCGGCCACCGTGGTCACCAGATTGTCCGGCAGGGTGAGCAGCAGACCGGCCGCGGTGATCAGGCAGCCGACCGGCATCACCGCACGACGCCCGAACCGGTCGGCCAGCCGCCCGGACACCGTCGAACTGATCGTGCCGGCCGGGTACACCAGGAACACCAGCCCGGCCGCGCCCGCGCCGAGCAGGAACGGGGCGCTGGTCAGCCGGAAGCCCATCGCGTTGTAGACGGCCACGAACGCGCCCATCGACAGCGCGCCGATGCCGTACAGGCTCAGCAGTGCCGGATCGGTGAACGCGCGCCGCGACATCGACGACGCCGGGCGGGCGGTGAAGTTGCGGGAGGCGGGCAGCAGCAGCGCGACGACGGCGGCGCACCCCAGGCCGAGCAGGGCGACCGCGGCCAGACCCCACCGCCAGCCGTACGCGTCGGCGACCGCCGCGCTGACCAGCCGCCCGCTCATGCCGCCCAGTGCGGTGCCGCCGATGTACAGGCCGGCCGCCCGGGCGTGGGTGTGCTCGGGTAACTCCTCACGCAGGTAGGCGGTGGCGACCGCGGGCAGCCCGGCCAGCGTGACACCCTGCAGCAGCCGCAGCCCGAGCAGCGCCGGCCAGGACGGGGCGAGCGCGCACGCCAGGCCGACCGCCGCGGACAGTCCCAGAGACAGATGGATCAGCGGGGTACGCCCGACCCGCTCGGACAACGGCCCGGTGATCAGCAGCGCCACCCCCAGCCCGAGGGTGGCAGCGGACAGTGACCACGAGCTCTGCCCGGGTGTCACCCCGAACGTGGTGGAGAGCTCTGGAAGCAGGGCTTGTGTGCTGTACAGCAGGGCGAACGTGGCCACCCCCGCGGCGGATAGCGCGAGGCAGGCCCGGCGATAGGTGCTCACGGGGTGTCACTCTTCGCCGCCCGTCGGCATGCGTCCAATGCATGAAAATCATCAACCTCATGCGCCGTACGTATGATGTACGGCGATGCAGCTCGACGACCTGAGAAGCCTGCTCGCCCTTGGTGATCACCAACACGTCACCGAGGCGGCCGCCGCGCTCGGCATCAGCCAGCCCAGCCTGTCCCGCCTGCTCGCCCGGGTGGAGGCCGAACTCGGGGTGCGCCTGTTCGAACGCGACGCCAAGGGCGTACACCCCAATCCGCTCGGGGAGCTGACCCTGGCCGCCGCCCGTGACCTGGTCGGGCGCTACGACCGGCTGCGCCGTGACCTGGCCGGGCTGCTCGACCCGGAGGCCGGCACGGTGCGGCTGGCGTTCCTGGACTCGATGGCCACCTCACTGGTGCCGCGGATCCTGCACGACGTCCGCGAACACGCCCCGCACCTGCGCGTCGAACTGCGCCAGGAACCCGGCCATGTGATGGTGCCCGACCTGGACGCCGGGGCCGTCGACCTGGCGCTGACCTCACCCCAGCCCCGGGGCCCGTACGGCTGGCTGGCCCTGCAGTCCCAGACCCTCGTCCTCATCGTGCCGCCCGGCCATCGTCTCGCCGGACGGCGTCGCGTGCGCCTGGCCGACGTGGCCGGCGAGGACTTCGTCACCATCCCGGCCGGGTTCGGGTTCCGGGCACTGGTCGACGGCCTGTTCGCGGCGGCCGGGGTGATCCCGCGGATCGCCCTGCAGATCGGCGACCTGGCCACCATCGAAGGCCTGGTCGGCGCCGGGCTGGGGGTGGCGCTGGTGCCCGAACAGTTCGCCGGCGCCACCGGCACGATCGGGATCGCCCTGGCCGGGGCGGGCGCGGAACGGGTCGTTGGGCTGACCTGGCGCACCGACCGTCCACTGGGGCCGGCCGCCGTCCGGTTCAAGACGATCGTCGCCGACGCCGGGCCGTACGACTCGCATCGATAACGGTTCGGTTCTTTAAGGCTCTCTTATGGTGCCGGGGCATACGTTCCTGCCATCAGATCCGCACCGACCGATCGGGGTGTTCGATGATGCCCGCCATGGCTGCCCGGCGTTCGCGCCCCCTCGGCGTACTGGTCGGCCGCAAGCTGGAGTACGTGCAGCTCGGCCACTCGATCGCCCTCGGTTTCACCGGCGGCTGCCGGGTGCTGATCGAGACCATCACGCACCTGGACGGGCCCGGCGGGCGCACCGACATCGAACCCGGTGACAACCCCGACGACATCATGGCCACCCTGCTCGGCGAGGTGGTCCGGTCGGCCGGCAGCGGCGCCGACGGTGAGCTGTGCATCGACTTCGGCAGCGGGGCCCGGCTGGTCGTCGACGTCGACCCGGACGCCGAGTCGTGGGCGGTGGTCGGCCCCGGCGGATATCTGATCGTCTGTCTCGCCCGCGGTGAGCTGGCCTCCTGGGGGGAGGCCGCCCGCCGGTAGCGGTTCTCCGGCCGGCCGAAGGGGCTCGGCCGGCCGGAGAACCCGCTGTGTGGTGCTCCTCGCGCCTCCGCGGATCTTCGCGCCTCTTTCAGATCTTCGCGCCGACCGCCTGGCCGTTCGACGGGACCAGGTAGTTCGACGTGCGGATCGAGCCGTCGGCGTTGCGGGCACCGGTGATGGCCGACGCGTCGGTGCTCTGCACCGTCCAGGTGCCGCCGATGTTCCACGAGTTGCCCGACGCCGTCGACGAACCCAGCGCCACCGCCGTCTTGTTGCCCAGCGCCAGGTTCGCGGTCAGCCGGGTGGTCGAGCCGCCGTCCACGTCGAAACCGGTCTTCGCGTTGTTGTAGGCGGTACTGCGGCTGATCGTGATCGCCCCGGTGTTGCCGTTGTCGGTGAAGCCGTGCGCGGCGTTACCCCACGAGAACGTGTTGCTCACCGCGTGCGCGGCGGCCGGCCCGGTGCCGCTGCTGCCACCCAGCTTCAGCCCGTTGCCGTCACCGGAGAAGTTCGGGATGCTCCACCGGTTGTAGCCGTTGCCGTAGGCCACACTGTTCTGGATGGTGATCGGCGAGGTGAACATCCACGCGTCGAAACCGTCGTCGACGTTGTTCCACAGCCGGGCGCCGCGCACCACGTTGCCGGCGCCGGAACCCTCCTTGATGCCGAGGCCGTCGGCGCTCTCCCCGTTCTTGCGGGGGTCGCGGTTGCCGTAGCTGTCCAGGTTGAGGATCTGATTGCCGGCCGATGCGCCCTGCAACTGGAAGCCGGTCTCATAATTGTGGTACGTCTTGAGCCGGTCGAAGACGTTGTTGTTGCATCCGGCGCAGTACACCCCGTACGGGCCGTTGACGATCTCCAGATTGATCAGCCGCCAGTACGACGCCTCCATGTGGATCGCCCCGCGCTGTGCCGCCGGAATCGTCGAGCCGACCGCACCCGGGGTGTAGCCCAGCGCCTCCCCGTCGATGATCACCCGCTCGGTGCCGTAGGCGGTCAGCGTGTACGGCGCGGCCGCGGTGCCGCTCTTGGTGATCTGGATGTTGCCCGCCAGCGGGTAGGTGCCACCGCGCACCGCGACGGTGTCTCCGGCGACCGCGGCGGCGATCGCCCGCTGAATGGTCCGGAACGGCGCGGCAAGCGTTCCGGCACTGCTGTCATTGCCGTTGACCGCCACATAGAGCGTGGTCGCGGCGGCTGTCGCGGGCGCCTGGATGACTGCCGATATCACCGCGCCGACAAGGGCGCCGGCCAGCAGATTCCTTGATTTCATGGGGATTAACTCCTCGTTGGGGACGGGCGCGCGACGTGGGGGAATGCGCTTTCCCGCCCGGACGGTACGACAGTCGTGCAGGCAAGTCAATCCGATTCGCGGCAGGTGCTACTGCAACATTCCTGCAAACGCGAGAGCATTGACCGTACCGGATGGCAATTTTATGTTTTGGGTCCCGCATAATCGGAGGATCCGGCATGAAGAAAATCCTCATCGCATCGGCGGTCCTGCTGCTCGCCGCACTGATCGGCGTCCCCGCGCACGCCGCCGCCCTCTTCACCGACACCTTCGACGACGGTGATGCCGCCGGCTGGTCGCGCAACGGCGGGACCTGGTCGATCACCGGCGCCGCCTACCAGCAGTCCAGTGTCAGCGCCCAGGCCCGTGCGCTCGCCGGCACCGGCTCGTGGACCGACTACACCGTGCAGGCACGGGTCAGACCGCTGGCCTTCGGGGCGGCCGACCGCACCGCCGGGATCGCCGCCCGCGCCCAGTCCACCAGCCAGTACTACACCCTGGTGCTCACCGGCTCCGGCAGCGCCCAGCTGCAGCGGGTCTCCGGCGGCACCGCCACCACCCTGGCCACCGCCGCGGTGGGCGCCGGCACCGGAGTGTGGCGCACCCTCGCCCTGACCGTGCAGGGCGGCACCCTCACCGGGCGCGTCGACGGCAACCCGGTCGTCACCGCCACCGACAGCACGTTCGGTTCCGGGCGCATCGGGCTGGTCACCGCCTACGCCTCCGCGGCCTTCGACGACGTCACCGTCGACACCACCACACCCGGCCCGGGACCCTCACCCACCCCGACCACCCCGCCGCCGCCCGGCGGATGCGCGGTCACCGGAGCCGCCACCGGCTTCGGCGCCGGCACCACCGGAGGCGCCGGCGGGCCGACCGTGCAGGTCGACACCGCCGCCGAGCTGCTGTCCGCGATCGCCGCCGCCGGGCCGATGACCATCTGCGTGCTCGGCACCATCACCGTGCCCGCCGGCATGCACGACGTGACCAGCGACAAGTCGATCGTCGGCGTCGGCGCGACCGCCGGGATCAGCGGCGGCGGACTCAACATCGGCCTGCCGATGTCGGACGTGACCACGCCACCCGCCGACGCCGTACACAACGTGATCATCCAGAACCTGTCGTTCCGCAACGCCACCGACGACGCGATCAACGTGCAGATGTTCTCCCACCACGTGTGGATCGACCACAACGACCTGGCGTACGGCTACGACGGGCTGATCGACATCAAGCGCGGATCGTCACTGGTGACCGTGTCGTGGAACCACAACCACCACCACACCAAGAACATGCTGCTCGGCCACGACGACGGCAACGGGGCCCAGGACACCGGGCGGCTGAAGGTCACCTACCACCACAACTGGTTCGACCGGACCCCGCAGCGCAACCCCCGGGTGCGGTTCGGCGAGCCGGTGCACGTCTACAACAACTACTACGTCTACAACACCGACACCGGGGTGGCCTGCCAGAACAACGCCGGGTGCGTGGTCGAGGGCAACTACTTCGAGGACGTGGAGGAACCCGTGACCGACAGATACGCCGGGCCGGCCGGCCGTTGCGTGGCCCGCGACAACATCTACGCCGGGGAGTCCGGAACCGCCGTCTGCAGCGGGGTGGTGCAGGAACCGTCCACCTACTACAGCTACACCCTGGACGATCCGGCCACCGTGAAAGCACTGGTCACCGCCGGTGCCGGAGTGGGGAGGCTGTGATGCGCCGGCTGATCGTCCTGCCCCTGATCCTCTCCGTCGTGGCCGTGTCCCTCCCCGCCGTTCACGCCTCGCCGTCCCCGGTCGCCTTCTCCGCGCTCGCCGCGCCTTCCGCCGCCGACGGTTTCGGCGCCGGGACCACCGGTGGGGCGGCCGGGCCCACCGTCACCGTCACCACGGCCGCCCAGCTGGCGCAATACGCCGGTGCGAATACCCCGTACACCATTCTGGTCTCCGGCCGGATCACCGCGAGCGGCATGATCACGGTGGTCGCGAACAAGAGCGTCCTCGGCGTCGGCTCCACCGCCGAGATCACCGGCGGCGGCCTGCAACTCGGCACCACCACCCGCCCCGGCAACAACGTGATCATCCGCAACATCCGGTTCGGCAACGCCTCCGACGACTCGATCAGCGTCACCAACAAGGCACACCACGTGTGGATCGACCACAACGAGTTCCTGCCCGGGTACGACGGGTCCCTCGACATCAAACGCCAGTCCACCAACGTGACGGTGTCGTGGAACAGGTTCCGGGGCACCGACAAGACGATGCTGCTCGGCCATTCCGACAACCATCCCGCCGACGTCGGCTATCTGCGGGTCACCTATCACCACAACTGGTTCGAGGGCTCCCAGCAGCGGCACCCCCGCGTCCGGTTCGGCGAGCCGGTCCACCTCTACAACAACTACTACGACAACATCGGGTTGTACGGGATAGCCAGCACCCAGAACGCCGGAGTCGTCGCCGAGGGCAACTATTTCGAGAACGTCGCCCACCCGTGCCACTCGACGAGCGGATACGCCGAGAGCGACCCCGGCCGTCTGATGCAGCGCGACAACGTGTTCGTCGACTCCGGGATCTGCGAGGCCGGGGGAGCGGTGCAGTCACCCGCCGACTACTACACCTATCACCTGGACCCGGCCGCGTCGGTGCCGTCACTGGTCACCGCGGGCGCCGGCGTGGGGAGGATCTGATGCACCGACGTCTCACCGTCACCGTTCTGGCGACCGCCCTCCTGACAGCGCTCACCGCCGCGTCCGCCGCTCCCGCATCGGCGTCCTCGGCTTTCCCGTCCTCGGCTTTTCCGGTTTCGGCTTTCCCGGTTTCGGCTTTCCCGGCTTCGGATTTTCCGGTCTCGGCTTTCCCGGCGTCGGCTGACGGGTTCGCCACCGGCACCACCGGGGGCGCGGCCGGGCCGACCGTCGTGGTGGACACCACCGATGAACTGCTGGACGCCATCGACACCGTCGGTCCCCTGGTCATCCACGTGTCCGGAACGATCGCCATCACCAGCAAACAGGGAGTGCGGCCCGACAAGACGATCCTCGGCGTCGGCAGCAACCCGACGATCACCGGTGGAGGCTTGGACTTCTACAAGTCGTACAACGTGATCGTGCGGAATCTGACGTTCGTCGACGCCGAGGACGACGCGATCAATGTGGGTCAACAGTCACATCACATCTGGATCGACCACAACACGTTCGTCAGCCCGGTCGACGGATCGATCGACGTCGTGCGCGGCGCCGACTACGTGACCGTCTCCTGGAACCACTTCGCCGGCACCGACAAGAGCATGTTGATCGGGCACTCCGACGGCGCGTCGTCGACAGACGTCGGCCATCTCAAGGTGTCGATCCACCACAACTGGTTCGACGGCTCCCGGCAACGGCATCCACGGGTACGGTTCGGCGAGCCGGTCCACGTCTACAACAACCTCTTCGACACCAACGAGCTGTACGGCGTCGCGTCGACCATGAACGCCGGCGTGCTCCTGGAAGGCAACAGTTTCGCCAACGTGCCACACCCGTGCTTCTCCACCAGCGGTTATGCCGACAGCGGCCCGGGCCGCCTGGTCCAGCGAGCCAACATCTTCACATCGTCCGGACCCTGCGAGGCCGGCGGAACGGTGACCGAACCCGCCACCTACTATCCCTACACCCTCGACCCGGCGTCGTCGGTCCCGTCCCTGGTGCGGGCGGGGGCGGGCGCCGGAAAACTCTGAACCCGCGGCATACCGTCGCCGCCGGTCGCAGGAGCCGCCCCGCTTCAACCGTCCTGCTCCAACCGCCCGCTCTGCCTCTCCAACCGCCCGCTCTGCCTCACGACCCCGCTACACCGTCCCGTCTCACCACCCCGCTACACCGTCCCGCCTCACCACCCCGCCCCACCGTCCTATTTCAACCGCCCCGCCTCACCGTCGCGCTTTCGCGGTGGTGGCTCGGGGCGGTTGTCGCAGCAGGCCCTCGCCTTGTAGCCAGCGTTCGGTTCGGGCCATGCCCTCGGTGAGGTCCACCGTGGGGTGGTAGCCCAGCAGGCGGCGGGCTTTCGCGATCGAATACGTGCCGGTCCGGGCGAGATAGCGCATCGACGTGGCGTTCACCTCGGTCCGCCCGCCGGTCAGCGTGATGGCCCGGCCCAGCAGGCGGGCCACGCCGACCGCCACCGGGGTGGGCGCCACCAGCGGGCCGCGTCTGCCGAGCATCCGGTAGTAGTGGCCGAAGAACTCCCCGCACGCCACCCCGTACCCGCTGGTCAGGGTGAAGATCTGGCCGGTGGCGGCGGGGCTCGTCGCGGCCCTCACCAGCCCTTCGGCTAAATCGTCGATGTAGACCGGGCTGAATATTCCGGCGCCGCCGGCCGGCAGCAGGAACTGGAACCTTCTGATCAACTGAACGGGCAGGACGGTCCACGGGCGCGAACCCGGGCCGTACACGTCGCCGGGCCGGACCACGGTCACCGCTATCCGTCCTTCGGCATGGGCCTGCAACACCACCTGCTCGCCGGCGATCTTCGTGTCGACGTAGGGGTTGCCGTCCGGCCGTACCGGATGATCCTCGGTGACCCCGTCCGGGAACCCCACGTCGGAGAACGCCCGGACGGAGGACAGATGGACGAACCGGGTGGCGCCCGCCCGGACCGCCGCGTCGACCACCTTGCGGGTGCCGTCGACGTTGACCCGCCACTGGCCGTCCATGCCGACGGCGTTCGACACCACAGCCGCCGTGTGGATCACCAGGTCGGAGCCGGTCATCGCATCACGCCACGCGCCGTCCTCGGTGATGTCCCCGGCGACCACACCGGAACTCTCCCGGAGATCCATCCCATGGACGGTGTGCCCGTCCGAGCGCAGCCGTGCGGTCACGGCCCGCGCGATGAACCCGCCGGCCCCGGTCACAAAGACGCGCATCGCCCGACGGTAAGACACCCATCGACGCGAATCAACGGCTGCCTAGCCGGGCGACGGCTGGACGTTCCGGAGTCTTCTTCCCGGTCGCCGGTCCGCTCACGGTCAATCCCGCACCGGTCCCCACCTGGCCGCGACCTCGGCAGATGTACCGCCACAACGAGTCTCATCCTCGGCCGCCCGCCGCCCGCCGCCCGCCGCCCGCCGCCCGCCGCCCGCCGCCCGCCGCCCCGCCTGCCGGCCGCCTGCAGCCTGTCACCCGCCGCCTGCCGTCTGCCACCCGCCTGCCGGCCGCCCGCAGCCTATCGCCCGCCGCCGGCCGCCCCGCCTGCCTGCCGCCCGCCGCCTGCCACCCGCTGCCCCGCCTGCCTGCCGCCCGTAGCCCGCCACCCGCCGCCCGCCGCCCGCCGCCGGCCACCCCTGGCCTGCCACCCGCCACCCGCCCGCCGCCTGCCACCCGCCGCCCGATTCTCCGCCAGTTATTCCGCGCGGTTTCCCTGGTGGATCGTGGTCGAATTTCCATCGTTTGAGAGTCTTTTCTTGGCGGTCCGTTGTTCTCCGCAAATTCCCCGTGTGAATGCCGTCCATAGTCGATCCGGCGGATTCGCCACCGAAAAGAAGCCTTCTTAGTAGTTCTGTGCCGCGCTCCGGTCAAGCCTTCGTCGGGGCAACCTGCCAGCCACGATCTTGGTCGATTCACCACCGAAAAGGGCCTTATTCTCGGCTGCCTGATCACTTGCGGTCAATCCCTCGTGCGGGCAACCCGCTCAGCAGAGATCTTGGCGGATTTACCACCGTTTCCGGTGGTAAATCCCCCAAGATCGGCCAGGGCGGAGCTGGAAGGCGGACACTCGCTCGGGGAATTGACGCGAACAGGCCAGCAGCCGAGAAGAAGGCTCTTATCCGGTGGAAAATCCGTCAAGATCTGCCAGGGCGAGCCCGGAAGGCGGACGCTCGCGCGGGGAGTTGACCGCGGACGGGCCGGCAGTCCAGAGGAAGACTCAGAAACGGTGGTAAATGCCCTAAGATCACTCAGAATGGGGCCAGGAAGTGAGCACTAGCGCCGGGGATTCGCGTCAAATCGGGCGGCGGTAAAAGGGGAAGGCTCAATTCGATGGAAATCGACCACGATCTGCCGGGGAGGGCGCTCGCGCGGCATTGGCGGCAAAATAGGCGGTGGTAAAGGGAAGAACCAGAGCTGCGGTGAATCGACCGCGATCGCGGATCTTCCGGTTGTCTGTGCGAGGGATTTGCCGTGAGTGATTCGTTGACCAGAGAGGCGTGGTAAATCTGCCAAGATTGGCCGGGAAGTGAACACTTGAGCGCGGGCAGACCGTAGGTCGAGCAGAAGGCTCTCCTGGACGTGTATCAGCCGGCGGCTCGGCGGGCGACCACCAACTCGTAGGACAGGCCGGGGAGGGGCAGCGGGACGGTCTCGGTGTGGAAGCCGGCGGCGCGCAGGTCGGTGAGGACCGCCGGGATCGGGGTGGTGCGGTAGTACATGACGAACTTGGGCCGCCACACCGCGTTGCGCACCCGCATCACCGCGTCGAAGCCGAGCGTCATCCAGAACCACCGCGAGGTGACCGGTGGTGGCCCGCCCAACGGCATCGCGAACACCCCGCCCGGCCGGAGCGCCCGGTGGATCCCGGCGAACAGGGCCGGCCGCTCGGCGGGCAGGAAGTGGCCGAGCGCACCGAAACTCACCGCCAGATCGAAGCCGGCCCGGAACGGCAGTGTCAGCGCGTCCGCACGGACCAGGCCGGCGCCGGGGTTCGCCTGACGCGCCTCGTCCAGCATGCCGGTGCTGAAATCCACGCCGGTCACCCGTGAACGGCACACCGCGTCGAGAACCGACAGCCCGGCGCCGGTACCGCAGCACACGTCCAGCCCGTCATCGAACGGGCCGAACGAGGCCAGCGCCGCCGTGGTCGCCGTCAGGATGTTCGCCGGGGTGCGGAACGAGGTGTGATCGAACTTGGGGGCCAGCAGGTCGTATCCGTGCTCGACCGACGACAACGCCTGGACCGTCAGCTCGCGCAGAGTCGGGCCGTGGGATGAGGGCACGCCCCGAGACTACCGGCGCGCCGCCGCCGCGATCTCGCGCCGTGCCGGACCTGGGGGCGGGGCGCGAAGCGGCATCACCGGCGCAGGGCCGCCACGATCGCCTCCCGGAGCTGGTCGCCGTAGGCGTCGTCGGGTAGTACCGAAACCCGCTCGGAGGCCCGCTCCCAGGCCGCCCGCGCCAGCCGCTCGTGGGCCATCGCGATACTCACGTGCAGTGACGGGTAGAAGGCGGCCACCGTCTCGTCGCCCACCGCGTCGGCGTGCCGCAGGGCGGTCTCGTTCCACCACAGGACACGGTCCGGGTCGTCCTGGTGCCGGGCCGCGTAATGCGCTGCCACGCACGCTTCGTAGTCGCCGGTGCGGGCCTCCCACGCCTGCTCGAACAGCGCCTTCGCGTCGGTGGGACGGCCGTCGGCCTCCGCTCGCATGCCTTCCTGGCAGAGTTTCAGCACGGGGTTGTCGACGTTCATCATGGTGATGATGGTGGAGTCTCGACCAGGTCGAGAGTCAATTCAACAGCTGATGGTGTACGCGTGACCTCCCCGGTGGCCGGCAGGTCGAGCAGGGCGCCCCGGAGGGTGGCCAGTGCCAGTGTGCGTCGGGCCAGGGCGGGGGCGGTGTCGCGTACCGCGGCTGGTTGGCAGTCGGCGAGAACGGTGAGCCAGTCGTCGACGGTGACGAGGCAGGGTATGAGCGGGTCGTCCCGCCGTCCGCAGCCTCGCTGTCGGCAGCCCCGCCGCTTTGCCTTTTTGGGGCGGTGCCGCTTCGTCTCCGGGTTGCGCGCCGCTTCGCGTTCGGTGCCGGGCGAAGCGGCGTCGCCTCCGTCAGGGGGTCAGCTGGCCGGCCGTTCCGCCTGCTCCCCGAGAGCGTGCAGGCAGCAGGGGATGGCCGCCGACTTCTCGTAGGGCCGCCCGGTGCTCAGGCTCGCGCCCCGGGCCGGCGCGCTCACCCGGCCGGCCGGTTGCCGCAGGGCCGGCGGGATCTGCGGCCTCGCGGGGCGGCAGTGCTCGTAGCTGTACACATCCTCGGAGTCGGGTCCCGGAGCGGGTGAGGGAAACGCCGGGACGGTCGGCGAAGGGAGGGTGGGCGAAGGAAGGGCAGGGGTGGTGGGTGAGGGGAACCCCGGGCCGGTGAGTGACGGGTACGCGGGGTCGGTGGGTGAAGGGAACGACTGGTCGGCGGATGGGGGGCGAGCCGGGGCGGCGGGTGAGGGGAACGCCGGGTCGGGTGGGGTGAAGGGGGCTGGCTGGCGTGGTCGCCGTTTGCGCTCCATCCAGGATTCGACATCCGTCCCGCTCCAGACCTTGCCTTGGGAGAGGTTGGCGACCGGGGCCGGGAAGTCGGCCCGGGTGGTGAGCTGGTAGACGCGCTGACGGCTGATGTTGCCCAGCAACATGCGGATCTCCCGGTTCCCGACCAGGTACAACGGTGCAGTCATGCACGAGACTATAGGCCCGGGACTACTTGATTCGCGACCAGATCTAGATCCACTTAACACTCCCGAGTGTGCCAATCTCCCGAATGGGTGTCCTCAACGGCGATTTGCGCCCATAAATGCTGATCGAAATCGGTCGCGCGTGCCCAGGAATTCCGCCGGCGCCGGTTTCGGGTGGGTTGTGGCTGTCGGGCCGGGATCGCGGGACGTGGGCGGGGCGGAAACCGGCCGTTCTGCCCGGCTGATCGGTCCCGATCCCGCACGGGCCGGTGAGTGGATCGAAGGCCTTGACAGGGCAATTCCCTGAGTATTACGTTTCTGAAAACCTTTTCGGTCCTTCTTGGATGCTCTGCTGTAGCCGCTTGAGCTGCGTATATGACTGCCATCTGCCATCGGATGGCCTACCACGACGAAACTTGCCGAAACAACTGTGGCATGCCCATGGAGGTACTTCGTGCGAAGAAACCTGTTGAGCGGCGTCCGCCGTGCGGTCGTGTGGACCGCGCTGGCCGCCTTGATGACCACCACCGTGGCTGCCTGTTCGAGCAGTGACGACACCCAGCCGGCGGCGCCGGTCGCGGGCGCGGGGGTGGACGGGGTCGATGACGGCTCCGAACTGACCCTGTGGACCCGGGCGCCGCTGGAACTGCAAGCGAAGTCCCTTGTCGACGCGTACAACAAGTCGCACAAGAACCAGGTCAAGCTGACCATCGTGCCGAACGACGACTACGTGGCGAAGGTGGGTGCGGCCGCCGGTGGTGGTGGCCTGCCGGACCTGTTCGCGGCGGACATCGTCTACGTGCCGAACTGGACCGAGGCGGGGCTGTTCCACGACCTGACCGAATCGCTCGGCCAGCTGCCGTACGCCGACAAGATCAACAAAGGACATCTGGAGGCCGGTACGTACGAGGGCAAGAAGTACGTCCTCCCGTTCGTCCTGGACCTCTCGGTGATCTTCTGGAACAAGGACCTCTACAAGGAGGCCGGCCTGGACCCGGAGAAGGGCCCGACCACCCTCGACGAGTTCCGTGACCAGGCCCTGGCGGTGCAGAAGCTGAACAAGAAGGACACCTACGGCACCTACTTCGGCGGCAACTGCGGCGGCTGCAACGTCTTCACCTGGTTCCCGATGATCTGGGCCAGCGGGGCGGACGTGATGGCCCCCGACGGCAAGAAGTCGCTGCTGGACGGCCCGGCCGCGCAGAAGGTCTACAGCACCTGGCGGGAGCTGCAGACGGCCGGCGCGATCGCCCCGGGCTCCAAGGACGACACCGGTGCGACCTGGGTGGCCGCGTTCCAGGAGGGCAAGGTCGGCGTGATGCCGTACCCGGCGACGCTGCTGCCGACCGCCGCCAAGACCGTGGACGTCGGCGTGACCGCGATCCCGGGCACCGCCGCGGGCGAGGGCTCCACCTTCCTCGGCGGCGACGGCATCGGCATCTCGAAGGACTCCACGAAGACCCAGCAGGCGTGGAACTTCATGTCCTGGCTGACCTCCGAGGCCGCCCAGGTCGACGTGCTGGCCGCCGGCAACAGCACGGTGGCCCGCAGCGACCTGACCGAGAACCAGTACTCGGCGAAGGACCCCCGGGTCGCCGCGATCAACAAGGTGGCCGGTGCGGCGCAGAGCAGGACCCCGGTGGCGGTCAACTTCCAGCAGGCCTTCAACGCGCCGGGCAGCCCCTGGGTGACCCTGTTCCGCAATCAGGTCTACGGCGATCCGGCCGGCCTGGCCAAGGACAACGAGGCGCTGAGCCAGGTACTGGGCCAGTAATCGCAAGCCGGGTGGCATCCACCGATGCCACCCGGCCGACCGAATGCGGAGTAACAAACAGTGAAACTCAAGGGCTGGGCCTACGCGGCGCCGACCGCCCTGTTCGTTCTGATCTTCTTCGTCGTACCGATCGCCATCGTGGCCCGGATGTCGGTCTCCGACTGGCGGCTGCTCACCGGGAACCGCGGTTTCAACGCCCCGGAGAACTACCAGGACGTGCTCGACGACCGGCTGTTCTGGCCGGCGGTCTGGTTCACCGTCAAATACACCGTGGTCACCACGGTCATCCTGCTCGGGCTGGCGCTGATCATGGCGTTGATCGTGCAGGAGTCCGGCCGCTGGACCGGTTTTCTGCGCACCTCGTTCCTGGTGCCGAGCGCGCTGGGCCTGGCCTCGGCCTCACTGCTCTTCTACGCGCTCTATTCACCGCAGAGCACCCCGCTGGAGTTTCTCGGGATCGATTCCTTCCTGGGTACGCCGAACGCCGCCCTGTGGTCGACGGTGGTGCTGATCGTGTGGCGGTTCGCCGGCTTCTACATGCTGCTGTTGCTGGTCGGCTTGCAGGCCATTCCGGGTGACGTCTACGAGGCGGCGCGACTGGACGGGGCGAACCGCCTGCAGACCTTCCGGTACGTCACCCTGCCACTGCTCAAATCGTCGCTGGCGATGTGCGCGATCCTCTGCGTGACCGGCTCGATGCTGGCGTTCGACCAGTTCTACATCCTCACCAAGGGCGGCCCGGACAACAGCACGATCACGGTCGTCCAGCTCATCTACAACATGGCGTTCTACGGCCAGAACAACCTCGGCCGTGCCGCGGCTCTGTCCATTCTCGTGCTCGCCGCTCTGCTCATCGTCAACGTGGTTCAGTTCCGCGGCCTACGCGACAAGGAGGGGTGACGCGTGTTCCGTACCCCGCAACGGGTTCTGACCGGGGGCCTGGCCCTGCTCTTCCTCTTTCCGCTGGTGTGGGCGAGTCTCGCGTCGGTCAGCCCGCAGGCCGGCACCGCGCAGACCGACGGCTGGGGGCTGGGCAACTACGAGACGCTGGCCGACTATCAGGCCGGCATCGGGCAGTACCTGCTCAATTCGACGCTGGTGTCGGTGATGACGGTGCTGTTCACCCTCACCGTCTCGCTGCTCGGCGGATACGCGTTCGCGATGTTCACCTTCCCCGGGCGTGACGCGCTGTTCCTGGTGACGCTGGCGATCCTGATGGTGCCGTACGCGACCCTGCTCATTCCGCTCTATGTCCTGCTCAACGAACTGGGCCTGCAGAACTCACTGGTCGGGCTCTCCCTGGTGCTGACCATGTTCCAGTTGCCGTTCGCCACGTTCATGATGCGCATCTCGTTCGAATCGGTGCCGAAGGAACTGCCCGAATCGGCGCTGGTCGACGGCTGCGGCAGTCTGCGGGCGCTGCTCTACATCCTGGTGCCGGCAGTGAAGCCGGGACTGATCACGGTCGGCCTGTTCGCGTTCCTGGCCGCGTGGAACGACTTCATCACCCCGCTGGTGCTGATCAGTGATTCGGAGAAACTGCCGTTGCCGCTGGCGGTGGCGAACATGCGCCAGCAGGTGATGGGAATCGTCGACTTCGGCGCCACCGAGGCCGGCGTGGTGGTGCTGGCGTTCCCGTGCATCGTGCTCTTCCTGATCCTCCAACGGCACTACGTCCGCGGTTTCATGTCCGGCGCACTCAAGGGTTGATCACGTGACGATCGAAGAAGTTATGGTGACCGGTGAATGGGTTCGCCGCGGGGGGACTCCGGCGGCGCCGAGCAAGGGCCGGCTGCGGCCGCTCGGCCTGAAAGAAGTGACGCTGCGACCGGGATTCTGGCAGCAGCGTCAGCGGATCAGCCGGGAGAATTCGCTCGACCACATCGAGCACTGGCTGACCAGAGCCGGCTGGCTCGGCAATTTCGATCAGGCGGCGGTGCGGCAGGGCCGGGAGTTCTCCGACTCGGAGATCTACAAATACCTGGAGGCTCTGGCCTGGGCCAACGATCCGGCCCTGGAGGACCGGTTCCAGGCGATCGTGGCCCGGGTGTCGGCCGCGCAGGATCCGGACGGCTACCTGAACACCAACTTCGGCCGGCCCGGCCAGGCCCCCCGCTACTCCGACCTGGAGTGGGGGCACGAACTGTACTGTTTCGGTCACCTGATCCAGGCCGGGGTGGCCCGCGCCCGCGCCCACGGCCGCGACGAGCTGGTCGAGGTGGCGATCCGGGCCGCCGACCACGTCTGCGACGTCTTCGGGCCGGGCGGCATCGAGTCGGTCTGCGGGCACGCCGAGATCGAGCCGGCGCTCGCCGAGCTGTACCGGGTCACCGGCGACCGGCGCTACCTGGACCAGGCCAGACTCTTCATCGAACGGCGCGGCCACCAGGTGCTCGGCGACATCGAGTTCGGCCGGTCGTATTTTCAGGACGACGTGCCGATCCGGGACGCCCGGGTGCTGCGCGGGCATGCCGTCCGGGCCACCTATCTGGCCTCCGGCGCGGTGGACGTGGCCGTCGAGACCGGCGACGAGGAACTGCTCGACGCGGTCGCCGGGCAATGGGCGGAAGCGGTCGCGCGGCGCACCTATCTCACCGGGGGGATGGGTTCGCGGCACCAGGACGAGGCGTTCGGTGAGGACTGGATGCTGTCGCCGGACCGCTCCTACTCGGAGACCTGCGCCGGCGTCGGGTCGATCATGCTGGCCTGGCGGCTGCTGCTGGCCCGGGGCGAGGCCCGCTACGCCGACCTGATCGAGCGGACCCTGTTCAACGTGATCGCCGCGTCGCCCGCCGACGACGGCCGCCGCTTCTTCTACACCAACACCCTGCACCAGCGGGTGCCCGGCCACGAGCCGCCGGCCGACCAGCTGGTGCCGCGGGCCGCGTCGAGCCTGCGCGCGCCCTGGTTCGCGGTCTCCTGCTGCCCGACCAACCTGGCCCGCACCTTCGCCGGCCTGGCCGGATACCTGGCCACCGCGGACGACGACGGCCTCCAGCTCCATCAGTACACGGCCGCCTCGATCGACACCGGCGACATCGCCGTGGAGGTGGACACCGACTACCCGGCGGACGGCCGGATCACGGTGCGGGTCACGCGCGCGCCGGAGACGCCGTGGACGCTGACGCTGCGGGTGCCGCACTGGGCCGGCGGCGCGACCCTGGACGGCGAGCCGGTCGCTCCCGGATACGCGCGGGTGAGGCGCCGTTTCACGGCGGGTGAGAGCGTCACCCTCGACCTGGCGGTCCGCCCCCGGTTGACCTTCCCCGACCCCCGGATCGACGGGGTACGGGGTTGCGTGGCCGTCGAACGCGGACCGGTCGTCTACTGCCTGGAGTCGGTGGACCTCGGCGACGTCGACTTCGACACGGTCCACATCGATCCGTCGTCACCATTGACCGACCGGGACGGCGCGGTGATCGTGAACGGTCACGCCGGTGCGACAGCCGACGGCGCCTGGCCTTACGGCGGCCGGCCGGACGGCGAGGGCGCGGCGGTCGAGATCCCACTCCACCCGTACCACCGATGGGCTCGCCGCGGCCCCTCCACGATGCGCGTCTGGGTGCCGGCGACGACGGATTGATCCGGGGCCGAGGCCCGACCGCGTGCCGATCTGCGGCTCGCATCGAGCCGCAGATCGGCACACGAATGGAAACCGGTCGCCGCGAACTGCGGCGACCGGCGATCACACCTGACCACCGACAGGAAGTGAGCGCCAGAAATGTCCGAGAACGCCATCTCCCGCCGCCGGCTGTTCCAGATCGGGGCCGTCGCCGCCGGAGCGTCCCTGGCCCTGCCCGCGTCCCCGGCTCTGGCCGGTCATGGGAAGCCGAAACCGAGGGTCCGGAAGGTCAACGGCCTGCCGGTGCCGAAAGCGTGGAAGGCCGTCCCGTTCGACCTGACCGCCGTCGCGCTGGCGCCGAGCGTCTTCACCGAGAAACGCGACCGGATGCTGGCCTACGCGCGGGCCTACTCGCCGGACCGGATCCTGAGCAACTTCCGGTCCGCGGCCGGCCTGGACGACCTGGGCGCGCAACCGCCGGGCGGCTGGGACGACGCCACCGGCAACCTGCGCGGCCACTACAGCGGCCACCTGCTGTCGATGCTGGCGCAGGCGTGGGCCGGCACCGGCGAGACGGTGTTCAAGGACAAGCTCGACGCCGTGGTGACCGGGCTGAAGCAGTGCCAGGACGCGTGGGCGGAACAGGTCGGCGACCCGGGCACCCCGCCCCCGCCGGCGACCTGGGTGGACGGCGGCCTGGAACTCGACGGCGACGGCCAGTACGTCGGCCTGCCGGACGCCACCGTCGACGGCCTGACCGCGGCCACCATCGTGATCCGGCTGCGGATCGCCGAGCTGCGCACCTGGTCGCGGGCGTTCGACTTCGGGGTCGGCACGGCCGTCAACATGTTCCTGACGATCGACACCGGAGCCGGCCCGCGGTTCGCCATCACCACCGGTGGCAGTGGCGGCGAGCAGCGTATCCAGTCGTCCACCCGGCTGCCCGCCGGTGAATGGGTGGATCTGGCCGTCACACTGACCGGGCAGGTCGGCACCCTCTACGTCAACGGTGTGCAGGCCGGAGTCAACACGTCGATGACGCTGACCCCGGCCGCGCTGGGCGCGCCGAAGAACAACTGGATCGGCCGCTCCCAGTACGGCGACGCCGGGCTGAAGGGTGTGGTCGGCGAGTTCCACCTCTACGACCGGGCGCTGACCGCCGCCGAGATCGCCGCCGGGGCGTCGGCCGGCAACCTGGTCGCCTACCACTTCGACGAGACCAGCGGCACCGTGGTCGCCGACTCGTCCGGCCGGAACTGGGACGCCGCGGTGGTCACCGGCACCGGCGGGGCACCCGGCCCGAGTCACGCCGGATTCCTGGCCGCCTACCCGGAGACCCAGTTCATCCTGCTGGAGCAGTACACCACCTACCCGGCGATCTGGGCCCCGTACTACACCTGCCACAAGATCATGCGGGGGCTGCTGGACGCGTACACCCTGGGTGGTAACGCTCTTGCTCTCGATGTGGCCCGTGGCATGGGGGAGTGGGTGCACTCGCGGCTGTCGAAGCTGCCGCGCGAGCAGCTGGACCGGATGTGGGCGCTCTACATCGCCGGTGAGTACGGCGGGATGAACGAGGTGATGGCCGACCTGGCCACCCTGACCGGGAACCGGGCCTTCCTCACCACGGCCGGCTACTTCGACAACACCCGGCTGCTCGCCGACTGCGCGGCCGGCACCGACACCCTGGACGGCAAGCACGCCAACCAGCACATCCCGCAGTTCCTCGGCTACCTGCGGATGTTCGAGCAGGGCGCCGGGAAGCAGTACCGGGCGGCGGCGGCGAACTTCTACGACATGGTGGTGCCACACCGGACGTACGCCCACGGTGGTACCGGCCAGGGCGAGGTGTTCCGCGAACGGGACGTGATCGCCGGCAGCATCGTCGGCACCACCAACGCCGAGACCTGCGCGGCGTACAACATGATGAAGGTCGCCCGGAACCTGTTCTCCCTGACCCCGGACGGCCGGTACTTCGACTACTACGAGAAGACCCTGGTCAACCAGATCCTGGCGTCCCGGCGCGACACCGACAGCACCACCGACCCGCTGGTCACCTACATGGTCCCGGTCGGCCCGGCGTCGCGGCGCGGTTACGGCAACACCGGCACCTGCTGCGGCGGCACCGGACTGGAGAACCACACCAAGTACCAGGACTCGATCTACTTCCGGTCGGCCGGAGACGACGTGCTCTACGTCAACCTCTACATCCCGTCGACCCTGCACTGGACCGAGCGCAAGGTGACCGTCACCCAGAGCGGCGACTACCCGCGCACCCCGGCCGGGACGCTCACCGTCACCGGAAACGCCCGGTTCGAGCTGCGGCTGCGGGTGCCGTCCTGGGCCCGGGACACCTTCACCGTCAAGGTCAACGGCAAGAGGCAGCGGGTACGGGTGAGCCGCGACGGTTACCTCGCCATCCACCGGCACTGGCGCACCCGCGACACCGTCGAGATCGCCTTCCCGTACCACCTGCACACCGAGAGCGCCATCGACGACCCGACCCTGCAGTCGCTGCTCTACGGCCCGCTGACGCTGATCGCCAAGTCGGACAGCACCCAGACGCTGCCGCTGCCGGCGAACCTCGCCGACGTCCAGCCCGGCGACCGGCCGCTCACCTTCACCTCCGGCGGGATCACCTTCGAGCCGTTCTTCCTGGGCGACACCGCCGCCTACCACACCTATCTGCGCCGCGCCTGAATAGAGAGGTCCATGCCGATACCCCGCTCCCTCTACGGGGCTACCGCCGCTCTGCTCCTACTCACCGTCCTGTCCCCGGTGGCCGCGCAGGCCGCCCCGAACGCGAACACGCCCTTCCCCGTCTTCAAGGGTGACGCGAACCCGGTGCCCGACGACCGCACCGGATACACCCCCGGCAATCAACTGCAGGCGATCTTCGACGCCGACGTGGCCGCCGGCGCCGGCAGTGCTCCCGGTGACGACTTCTGGATCGACCGGATGCTGGCCCGCACCGGCAACCAGCCGGGCGGCTCCAACGGCGACGCCAACCAGTACCTGTTCAGCCGGGGCCGGGCCCTGTTCATGAAGACCCACCAGCCGGGCACGCTCGGGTTCGGTGGCGAGGTCGCCTACATCGAGTCGATCGAGGGCGGGCAGGGCGCCTACACCATCACCGCCTCGGTGGGTGGCGCCGACATCACCCTCACCGAGGACGCGGCGCAACGCCGGCAGACGCCGAGCTACTGGCGCGGCGTCTTCACCAACACCGCGGCCGGGCTGCGGGTGGTCCAGACCAAGTACATCACCGACGCCAACGTGGCGGTCACGAACCTGGAGCTGACCAGCACGAACGGGTCGGCCAAGGAGGTCGTGCTCACTGCCACGTCACCGTTCGCGCGTACCGCGATCGGGTCTGATCCGGAATTGACCGGGGCCGTGCGGGCCTTCAACAAGCTCACCGACCTGTTCCCGCGCTTCTCCGGCGACGGGTTCGCGGCGGCCGACGGCCGGCTGCGGCAGACCGTGAGCGTTCCGGCGAGCGGCACGGCGCGCACCAAGGTCCAGCTCGGGTTCGTGGCCCGGGAGATCCCGGCGTCCGCTGCCGACTACACGAGGATCCGCGGGCAGGCGCCGGCGGCGGCGTTCACCGAGCACGTCACCGCCTACAACAGGTGGTGGGCGCAGAACGTGCCCTACCTGGACACCCCTGAGGACAACATCGACAAGACGTTGTTCTACCGGTGGTGGCTGATGCGCTACAACTTCCTCGACGCCGACCTGCCCGGCAACGACTACCAGTTCCCCACCTCGATGGAGGGGGTACTGGGGTACAACAACGCGATCGTGCTGACGACCGGCATGTTCGTCGACGACTTGAAGTACTTCCGGGACCCGATCTACTCGTACGGTCCGTGGATCGCGGCCGGGGAGACGTCCAAGAGCTACAAGTTCGTGGACAATCCCGGTGACCCGGCGAACTGGTCGAACAGCTACACCCAGTACATCTCCGAGGCGGCCTGGCGCTCGTACCAGCTGCACGGTGGTCCTACCGGGGTGGCCCGCAACCTCGCCGAGTACGCCGAGTACGACGTCAAGGGCCTGCTGGACGCCTACGACTTCGACGGCAACGGGCTGATCGAGTACAGCTGGGGTGCGATGACCGGCAACGACGCCGACGCGGTGTCGTTCGACTGGCGCAAGAACCAGAACATGGACCGCACCGAGAACGCCTACCTCTACTCCAACGCGAAGGCTGCCGCGGCCGCCTACCGGACCGCCGGTGACCCCACGAAGGCCGCCGAGATGGAGGCGTTCGCCGAGCGGGTCAAGGCCGCCGTGCTGGAGTACCTGTGGGAACCGGCCCGGGACACCCCGGACCAGATGGGGCTGCGCGGCAACCTGCTCAAACACCGGCACGTCGCGTCCGGTGACCTGGTGCCGTGGAAGGAGATCAACAACTACTACCCGTTCTCGGTCGGGCTGATGCCGAACACCGCCGAGCACCGGGAGGCGCTGCGGCTGTTCGCCGACGACGCGCAGTACCCGATCTTCCCGTTCACCACCGCGAACCAGGCCGACAAGGCGGCCGCGGCGGCCCAGGGCGACGCGGGCAGCAACAACTTCTCGATCATCAACTCGACGGTGACGTTCCGGATGCTCGCCTCGGTGCTGCGGAACTACCCGACCGATTACATCGACGCCGAGTGGTACAAGAAGCTGCTGTACTGGAACGCCTGGGCGCACTACCAGAACAACGGCGACAACCGGTACCCGGACCAGAACGAGTTCTGGGCCGACGGGTCGGCGGCGAACCAGAGCATCGGCTACCGGTCGTGGATCCACCACACCATCCTGGGCGCCACCAACTTCACCGTCATCGAGGACGCGATGGGCCTGCGCCCGCGCGACGACGCGAAGATCGAACTGGACCCGATCAACGTCGACTGGGACCACTTCACCGCGAACAACATCAAATATCGGGACAAGGACCTGACGGTGGTCTGGGACGCCCCCGGTGGGGAGCGGCACTACGGTGACGTGCCCGAGGGGTATTCGGTCTACCTGGACGGCGAGCGTGCGTTCACCGTGTCGTCGCTGGCCAAGGTGGTGTACGACCCGGCGACCGGCCAGGTCGAGGCCCCTGGAACGAACGTTCTGTTCAGCGCCGCCGCAGCGGTGAAGGCCCCGCAGCAGGTCACCTTCGCCGCCGACGCCCGGATCACCGACGTGCTGGCCAAGGCAGGCGTCGACAGCCCGGTCAACGTCGCCGAGGGCCGTCCGGTCACCGCCACCCACTCCGCCTCCGGACGTGCTCCGGCGGGTGCGGTCAACGGCACCACGATCAACGAGCCCTTCTGGGGTACGGCCGGGTCGCCGAACACCGCCGACTCGATCGTGGTCGATCTGGAGGGCTCCCGGCGGATCGACGACGTCCGGGTGCACTTCTACAAGACGTCGACGAGCGCCACCGTGCAGGGCTACGCACCGCCCGCGCAGTTCCTGGTCGAGTACGACGACGGTGACGGCTGGACGGCCGTCCCGGGGCAGAGCCGGTTCCCGGCGTACCCGCGAGGGAACCTGAACCAGGTCCGGTTCCCGGCCGTCACCGCGCAGAAGCTGCGGATCACCACGCAGCACGCGGGCGGGGCCAAGACCGGGATCAAGGAGATCCAGGCGTACGACAGTGGGGTCGCCGCCCCGGAACAGGCCGACGCGCCGCCGCTGGCCGACGCCTGGGTGGACTCCACCTACCGGGAGGCCGGCTCGGTGCGCCTGCTCGGCCTCGCCCAGGACGACGGCCGGTCGGCGACCGCACCCACCGCCCGCTGGTCGGTGGTGGACGCGCCGGCCGGTGGGGCGGTCTCCTTCGACCCGGAGAACTGGGCGAACACCATCGCCCGGTTCACCCTGGCCGGCCGGTACACACTGCGGCTGACCGTCGGCCCGGTGCACAAGGACGTGATCGTCGAGGCGACCGCGCTGACCGAGGGCGAGATCAACGTCGCGTCCACGGCCACCCCGTCGGCCAGCTTCACCACCGGCTGGAACAGCGTCGCCGCGGTCAACGACGGGAAACCGCCGCTGTTCGCCGGTGGCGTGCAGACCGACCTGTGGGGCACCTGGACCGGCAACGAGCCGTCCACCCGCTGGCTGCAGTACGACTTCCCGTCCGCGGTCCGGGTCGACCGGGCCTCCATCGACTTCTGGACCGACAGCACCACCGGCGGCAGCGGTGTCGCGGTGCCGAAGTCCTGGAAGGTGCAGTGGTGGGACGGCGCGGCCTGGCACGACGTGACCGGCGGCACCGGGTTCGACCCGGCCGTCCGCGGGCGCACCAACCAGGTCACCTTCGACCCGGTCACCACCACCCGGCTGCGGGCCACGTTCAACGCGCTGCCCAACGCGGCCGGCACCGCCTGGTCCGCGGTCGGGGTGTCCGAGTGGCGGGTGTTCGCCGCGCCGGCCTCCTCCATCCAGGGCGTCGACGTCCGGACCCAGGTGGGGGTGGTGCCCAGCCTGCCGGCCACGGTCGAGGTCACCTACGCCGACGGCACCCGGCTGCCGGTCGCGGTGACCTGGGGCGCGATCGACCCGGACCGGGTGGCGTCGATCGGTGACTTCACCGTCTCCGGATTCGTCGCTGGAACCACCGTCACCGCGCGTGCACATGTCTGGGTGCGCGGCACCGATCCCGTGCAGATCAACACGATCGACCCGGTGTCGGTGAGCACCGCGGCCGGGGTCGCGCCCCGGCTGCCCGCCGGCGTGACCGTCGGCTACAACGACGGGTCGCGGCAGAGCGGGGTGCCGGTCAGCTGGGCGGCGATCGACCCGTCGGCCTATGCGGCGGCCGGGACCTTCGAGGTGACCGGGCGGGTCGACGGCACCGACAAGACGGCCACCGCGACCGTGACCGTCGGCTCCGGCGGCTCGCAGGACACCGTGCCGCCGGTCGCGTCCCTCACCGCGGATCCGGCCGACACCTGGACCAGGGCGTCCACCGTCACGGTCACCGCGACGGTCGTCGACAACCGCGACGACGACCCGGAGATCGAGGTCGCCGTCGGGGACGGGGCCTGGCGGGCCTACACCGGGCCGGTCAACGTTGACGACGAGGGATCAACCCGGATCCGCAGCCGGGCCACCGACACGGCCGGCAACGTCTCGGCGGTCACCGAACTGACCGTCAACATCGACCGGACCAGCCCGGCGGCCACCGCGACCCTCGACACGGCGGCCCGCGCCGTCACCATCAGCGGGACCGACGCGCTCTCCGGGATCGCCGCCGTGCAGTACCGGCTCACCGTCGGCGGCGTCGTCACCCAGGACTGGACCACCGCCACCGGGGCGGTGCCGATCGGATCGGCGGCCACCACCGTCGGATACCGGTCGGTGGACCGGGCCGGGAACACCTCGGCGGCCGGCTCCCTGGACGTCGCGGCCGGGCAGGCGCCGGTCAACGTGGCCCGCACCGGCGGGGCGTCGGCGTCGTACACCCCGTCCTGGCTGACCGTCGACAACATCGCCGACGGGGTCGTTCCCACCGGGCCGAACGGGCCCAACACCGACGTGTGGAACACCTGGCCGCAGGTCGGTGAACAGTGGATCCAGCTGGACTGGGCGTCGCCGGTGACCGTCGACCGCAGCCGCATCTGGTTCACCTCCGACCTGGACGACTCCGGTGCCGGGGTGGCCCCGCCGGGCGCGTGGAAACTCCAGTACTGGGACGGCGCCGAATTCCGGGACGTGTCCGGGGCGTCGGCCTACGGCACCTCGGCGACCGAGTGGAACACCGTCACCTTCACCGCCGTCACCACCACCCGGCTGCGTGCCCTGCTCACCAGCAGCGGCACCGAGGAGGGCAAGGGGGCGCCCGGCGTGCAGGAATGGGAGGTGTACGACGTGCCGTCGACTCCTCCGGACGCCGACGTCGAGGTGCAGGCCAAGACCCAGTGCACCGGCGGCAAGGTGTACGTCGCGGTGACGGCTCACAACGTCGGCGACGAACCGAAGAACATCGAGCTGATCACGCCGTACGGCACCCGGACGGTCCTGAACGTCGCCCCCGGGAAGTCGGCCTACCAGGCGTTCAACAGCCGCCTGGCGGTCCTGCCGGCCGGCAGCGCCACCGTGCGCACCGGTGATGTCGAGCTGAGCGCGCCCTACCCGGCGCTGAGCTGCGGATAGTCGAGGAGAACCCGTGAGACCGCTGACAGCGGCGGTCGCGGGGCTGGTCGCGGCGGGGATGCTGATCACAGCACCCGCCGCGCCGGCCCGGGCGGCCGACTCGTACACATTCATCAACACCGTCAACCCGATCCTCGGTGACGGCACCTACTACTCCGCCGACCCGGCGCCGCTGGTGGACGACGGACAGCTGTACATCTATACCGGACATGACCAGGCCGGGCCGGCCGTCAACGACTTCATCATGAACGAATGGGGCGCGTTCCGGACCGGTGACGTCGCGGCCGGCGAATGGACCCACTTCCCGTCGCTGATGCGGCCGGAGAACGTCTTCACCTGGGCCACACCCGGGCGCGCGTACGCCGGGCAGGTCGTGAAAGGACCGGACGGGCGCTACTACTGGTACGTCCCGGTCAGCGAACGCGACTCGACGGCGGCCAACCGGTTCGCCATCGGGGTGGCGGTATCGGACACCCCGACCGGGCCGTGGACCGACCACGTCGGCGGGCCGCTGATCTCACAGCGCACCCCCACCGCCAACACCATCGAGAACATCGACCCGACGATCCTGGTCGACGGCGAGCGGGTGTTCGTCTACTGGGGCACTTTCGGACAGCTGCGGATGCTGGAGTTCCAGGCCGACATGAAGACGCCGGTCGGCACCCAGCAGACGGTGTCCGGGCTGACCGGATTCTTCGAGGCGTCCTGGCTGTTCAAACGAGAGAACACCTACTATCTGGCGTACGCGGGGAACAACGCCGGGCCCACCTCGGCCTGCACCCCGGCGAACTACCACGCCTGCATCGCCTACGCCACCGCCACGTCGCCGACCGGGCCGTGGACGTACCGGGGGACGATCCTGCCGCCGGTCTCGTCCACCACCAGCCACCCGGGGATCGTCGAGTTCGACGGGCAGTGGTACCTCGTCTACCACACCGCCGACGCCGTCGGAGGCGGGCATTTCCGCAGGTCGGTGGCGATCGACAAGCTGGAGTGGGACGGCTCGCTGATCAAGCCGGTCGTTCCGACACCCGCACGCGCCGCCGACCGGACACCGCGCGCCAACATCGCCCAGGCCGCCACGGTGACCGTCTCCAACCAGCCGGTCCCCACCCAGTACTGGGTGAAGGCGCTCAACGACGAGATCGTGCGGGCCAACCCGCTGCCCCCGGACATGTGGGGGACGTGGACCGGCAGCAACCCGCCGCAACAGTGGATCCAGTACACCTGGGATCAGCCCATGCGGATCAACGGGTCGCAGATCGAGTTCTGGAACGACCAGCCGCAGGGCACCGGGGTCGGGGTGGCCGCCCCGGCCCGCTGGAAGATCCAGTACTGGGACGGGCAGTGGAAGGACGTGCCTGGCCCGAGCGGCTATCCGACCGGTACCCAGGGCTTCCAGAACACCACCTTCGACGCGGTCACGACCACGCAGGTGCGGGCGCTGTTCGACGCCTCCACCAACGGAACCACCTATTCGGCGGTGGCCGTCGAGGAGTGGAAGGTGCTCGCGGAACAGCCCTCGTCGGTGGCGTCGCCGCAGTTCATCGTGGAGGTGGGGGAGACCCTGCTGCCCGGCACGGTGCCCGTCGTCTTCGGCGGATCGACACTTCGGATCCCGGTCCACTGGGATGACGTCAGCGCCTCGGACGTGGCCGAGCCGGGAACGTTCACCGTCGGAGGCAGTGTCCTCGGGTATGCGGCGGGGCGTGTCGACGCCACCGTCACCGTGATCTCTCCGGGGGACACCGAGGGGGACACCACCGCGCCGACGTTGACCCTCACGCCCAGCGGCAGTGCGGGTGCCAACGGGTGGTTCCGGTCGGCGGTCACCGTGCGGGCGTCGGCTGTCGACGACCGGGGTGGACGGGTGAGCATCCGGTCGGCTGTCGACGGGGTGGCGTCGACTGCTGAATCGGTGCGGTCCGTTGATGTGCCGGTGTCCGGGGACGGGCGGCATGCGGTCACGGTCACGGCCACCGACCGGGCGGGGAACGTCTCCGACATCTCCGAGATCGCCGTGGACATCGACGCCACCGCGCCCACCTCGGCCGCTACCGTCGCCGACCGGCAGGTCAGCGTCATCGGGGCGGACGCCACCTCGGGGCTGGACCGGATCGAATACACCATCGGCGGCGGGGCCTGGACCGGCTACACCGGGCCGGTCGGGGCGCCCGACGCGGGCAGGCACACCGTGTCGTACCGGTCCGTCGACAAGGCCGGGAACACCTCCACCGTCGGCAGCGCGATCATCCCGGCCGACCTGTCCGCCCCGCTGACCGGCAACGTCGGGCCGATCGGGGTGCCCACCGCGTCGTACACGGCCGGCTGGAACAGCGTCGGCGCGCTCAACGACGACACCGATCCGGCGTCACCCGGGCAGGCGCAGATCTGGGGCACCTGGTCGGGCACCCGGCCGGCCAGTCAGTGGATCCAGTACGACTGGTCCCGGCCGATCCGGCTCACCGGCGCCGAGATCAAGTTCTGGCGGGACAGCAACCAGGGCACCGGCGACGGAGTGGCCGAACCCGGCGCGTGGAAACTCCAGTCCTGGGACGGCACGGCGTGGCAGGACGTCACCGGCGCCTCCGGGTACGGCACCAGCACCACCGCGTTCAACACGGTCACCTTCGACCCGGTGGTCACCTCCCGGCTGCGGGCGGTGATCAGTGCGGACGGCAACGGCACCACCTACTCGGCGGTGGCCGTGACCGAGTGGCGGGTGATCGCCGCCGAGCAGGCTTCCGTGCCCTTGACCGTCTCCGCCCAGTCGCGCTGTGTCGGCGGGAAGGCCTATGTGGCGGTCACGGCGCGCAACGGTGGTGCGGCCGCTGTGGACATCGCGCTGGTTTCGGCGTACGGCAATCGGACGGTTTCGAACGTCGCCCCGGGTGCCGGTGCCTACCAGTCCTTCGCCGCCCGGTCGGCGTCGGTGCCCGCCGGGTCGGCGTCCGCCGCGGTCGGCGCCACCGTCGTCAATGCTGACTACCCCTCCATCAACTGCTGACAGGAGCACAGATGAACAACCGAACACGACTGGGCGTGGCCGTCGCCGGGTCCCTGTTGATCGTCGCGGTCCCGGTGCCGGCCCTCGCCGACCCCGACGACGCCCGGGTCGAGGTCACCGTGGACATCGCCGAGATCGAGGAGCCCGGCATCCTCGCGCTCACCGTCGCCGGCAACGCGGTGACGCTGCGGGAGGACGGCTCCGACCCGCTGATCCGGCAGTTCACCGGCACGCTGCCGACGGTCACCGTCACCGACACCCGGACGCTGGAGGAGATCCCGGCCGGCGCGGCATGGGCGGTGCTCGGCAGTTCCAGCGACTTCACCGGTACGGCCGGGCAGGCCCCGATCGGCGCCGAACACCTCGGCTGGAAACCCCGGCTGATCAACGGTGGCGACACCGGGCTGGTGGCCGAGGGCGAGGAGGTGGTGACGGTTCTGGACGAGCCCACCCAGCCCGGCAACAACGTCGGTCTGGTCGACCAGGAGCTGCTGGTGTCCACCTACGACTCGGCGGAGGTGACCGGCGGCGCGTACACGGTCGACGCGGGCCTGACCCTGCGGGCGCCGGTGGACGTGGCCGCCGGTTCCTACAAGTCCACCCTGACCCTGTCCCTCTTCGAGTAAAAGGAACCGGTTTCCGATGCGCCGTGCCGCCGCCGTACTCGCTGCCCTGCCCCTTCTGTTCCCCGCAGCCCCGGCGGCGGCCGTGCCCGCTCAGGCCGCTCCGGCCGCTGTCACCTGGACCGTGCAGCCGGCCGGCCAGGCCGGGCCGGACGGGCGCCGCTGGATCGAGCGCACCCTCGACCCCGGTCAGCGGGTCACCGAACATCTCGCGGTCCGCAACCTCGGCGACGCCACGGCGGTGTTCACGCTGAAAGCCGCCGACGGCTACCTGACCGCCAAGGGCCGATTCAACATGTTGCCGTCGGATCGACCGTCGACCGACGGCGGCACCTGGATCGACGTCCCGTCCGAGGTGCACGTCGAACCCGGCAGGACGTCGGTGGTCCCGTTCACCATCACCGTCCCCCCGGACGCGATCCCCGGCGACCACCCGGCCGGCATCGCCGCGTCGATCGCCGGCAAGCAGGGCACCGTCCAGGTGGAGAGCCGGGTCGGTTTCCGGGTGCTGCTGCGGGCCTCCGGCACCCTGCGACCATCTCTGACCACCGACGAGATCCGATTGTCGTACGCCCGGAGCTGGCACCCGTGGCGCCCCGGCACCCTGAACATCGCCTACCGGGTCACCAACGACGGCAACGCCCGCCTGGACGTGACCTCCCGCGTCCACGGCACCACCACACCCCTGGGGGAACTGCTCCCCGGCGGCACCCGCGAGGTCCAGACCCGAGCCGGCGGCGTGTGGGCCCTGGGCCGGATGACGACAACCGTGACCCTCATACCGACGGTGGTGGGCGAGACGACACCCAGGGACCCGTTCACCGTGACCACGACCACCTGGGTCATACCGTGGCCGCAGTTGGTCGTGGTATTGGCAGTGGCGCTGTTGATCCTGGCCTGGCGTCTCCGTCGTCGACGGCTCGCCGCGCTGCTGGAACGCGCCCGTGAGGAGGGCCGCCGCTCCACCGCCTGATCCGGCCCCGGCGACCCGGCCGGCTTCTTCGGCCCACCCACCGGCTGGAGAGCGTCAGTGGTCGAGGCCGAACCGCGTGCCGATCTGCGGCTCGATTCGAGCCGCAAATCGGCACACGAACGGGGGACCCGGTCTCTAGCATGTCGGGAGTGGACGATGAGCTGACTCCGGCCCAGTCGGACGCGCTGCTGGGCCGGGAGACCGCGGATCACGCGATCCTGACCGCGCTGCTGCACGACCGGATCGGGCGGTGGCCGTGGTGGGACCGGGCCTGGCGGATCGTCGGGATTCACGAGGTCCGGCCCCGGCAGATCAACGACTGGCTGCACGAGGTGACCGTCGAGGGGACGGCCGGGCGGGACGTGGCGGAGACCCTGCCGGTCTCGGTGTTCCTGCGGGTGGCCGGGCAGCGGATCGACCGGTTCGAGGTGCGCGCCGGGGAGGCGCTGATCGGGCCGCCGATCAGGCATGGGGACCCGCACCCGTTCGGGTCGATCCTCAGTGCGCTGATGGACCGGCGGGGGATCTCGCCGGCCGAGCTGGCGCGGCGGTGCGGGCTGGCCATGACGACGGTGCGCAAACTGCGGGCCGGCCACATGGTGCCGCGGGACCCGCGCCGGGCCGCGGATCTGGCGGCGGCGCTCGGCATGCCCGCCGGGGACCTGATGGCCATCGTGGGCATGCCGGAGCCCGCGGAGGGCGAACCGGGTCCGGCCGACAGGACGTAACGGGTTCGTCATCGTTGTGACACGGCGTCCCCATAGGAACGTTGATCATCGACGTTCTCGAGGAGGATCGCATGAACCGGGTCAGGGATGCGCTGCTGGCGGCGCTCGGACGGCGCACCTTCCTGCAAGCGGTGGCCGCTGTCGGAGTAGGCGGGGCGGCCGCCGGTGCGGTCGGTGCGCCGGCGGCGGCCAGGTCCAAGCCGGCCGGGATCCTCCAGCCCGGTAAAGGGCCGATCCGTGGACGGCACTATCTGCGGTCACGGCCGGATCAGGTCCGGTGGGGGTACGTGCCGTCGACCGGGAGCACGCCGGTACTGCGGATGCGGTCGGGGGAGACGGTCACCGTGGACACCGTCTCGCACGAGGGCATCCTCGAGGACCAGGGGCGCGACCCGATCGCCTGGTTCGGCGCGCGCGGGGTCAAACGTGGTGACGTGCTGACCGACGCCGTCGACATCGCGCGCACCTACGCCCGTACCACCCGCGATTTCGATGTCGATGGTCCGCATGTCGTGACCGGGCCGATCCATGTCGACGGGGCCGAACCCGGAGACGTGCTGAAAGTCGACATGATCGAGGCGTTGCCCCGGGTGCCGTACGGCGTGATCTCCAGTCGGCACGGCAAGGGCGCCCTGCCGCGCCTGGCCGGCGGCGCGGTCCCGGCGGGCATCGCGGAGCCGGAGATCATGCCGCCGGTGGCGACCGACGGGCGGCCCACCGGCGACCCGCGCCGCTACGGCAACGTCTCGGTGTTCACGCCGGTCCGCACCGGCCGCGGCGGCGCCCTGACCGGCGTGCTGCCGCGCGGCCGGAAGCAGGTGACGTTCCCGCTGAACCCGTTCATGGGCATGATGGGCGTCGCCTTCGCGGACGCGCCGGCGTTGACCGACCCGTCGCTCAACTCGATTCCACCCACCCTCGGCGGCGGCAACATCGACATCAACCTGCTGACCACCGGATCGACCTTCTATCTGCCGGTCTTCGCCGAGGGCGCGCTCTTCTACGCCGGCGACCCGCACATGGCCATGGGGAACGGCGAGGTGGCCCTGACCGCGATGGAGGGCTCGCTGCGGGCCACCTACCGGCTCACCGTGATCAAGAAGAAGGGCGCGCCGTCGGTGGCGTTCCGCTACCCGTTCGCCGAGACACCGGACGCCTGGGTGCCGATCGGCCTCTCCGACCCGGACGGCTCGCTCGGCGGCGGGCAGGGCACCGATCTGGACGTGGCGATGCGCCGGGCGGTGGTCAACGCACTCGACTTCCTGGAGCACGATCTGGGCATGAACCGGGCGATCGCGTACGCCTACCTCTCCGCCGCGGCCGACTTCCACGTCTCCCAGGTGGTGGACCGGACGGTGGGGGTGCACGCCGTCATCCCCAAGACACACTTCTGACACCGCCGGGTGTAGAAACATGTTCATGAGCCACACGGATGACTTGCGCGAAGCGATCGACCAGGGGAACACCGCGCTCGGGATCGAGCTGGGGTCGACCCGGATCAAGGCGGTGCTGACCGGCCCGGATCATGCGGCGATCGCGGTCGGCAGTCACGATTGGGAGAACCAGTTCGTCGACCGGACCTGGACGTACTCCCTGGAAGCGGTCTGGGAGGGCCTGCAGGGCTGTGTCGCCGCGCTGGCCGCCGACGTCAAGGCGAAGTTCGGCACCGAGCTGCGCACCACCGGCGCGCTGGGCGTGTCCGCGATGATGCACGGCTACCTGGCCTTCGACGGTGACGGCGAGCTGCTGACCCCGTTCCGGACCTGGCGCAACACCAACACCGGTGACGCGTCCGAGCAGCTCAGCGAGCTGTTCGGGCACAACATCCCGCACCGGTGGTCGATCGCCCACCTCTACCAGGCGGTCCTCGACGGTGAGGAGCACGTCGCCCGGCTCGCGCACCTGACCACCCTCGCCGGGTATGTGCACTGGAAGCTGTCCGGCCGTCAGGTGCTCGGGGTCGGCGACGCGAGTGGCGTGTTCCCGATCGACGTGGCGACCGGTGGCTACGACGCCCGGATGCTGGCCCAGTTCGACGAGCTGGCCGCCGGCCGGGTGCCGGTGAAGCTGGCCGACCTGCTGCCGGCGGTGCTGCCCGCGGGTGAGGCGGCCGGCACGCTGACCGAGGCCGGCGCCCGCCTGCTCGACCCGACCGGCACGCTGCGGCCCGGCGCCGTGCTGGCCCCGCCGGAGGGTGACGCCGGCACCGGCATGGTGGCGACCAACTCGGTGGCCCGCCGCACCGGCAACATCAGCGCCGGCACCAGCATCTTCGCGATGATCGTGCTGGACGGCCCGCTCAGCCGGGTGCACCCGGAGGTGGACCTGGTCACCACCCCCGCCGGTGACCTGGTGGCGATGGTGCACTGCAACAACGGCGCCAGCGAGCTGAACGCGTGGGCCGGCCTGTTCGCCGAGTTCGCCACCGCACTGGGCGCCCAGGCCGACAGTGGCAAGGTGTTCGAGACGCTGTTCCGGTCGGCGCTGGCCGGTGCCCCGGACGGCGGCGGGCTGATGGCGTTCAACAACCTGGCCGGCGAGCCGATCACGAGACTGCACGAGGGGCGGCCGCTGTTCCTGCGCACCCCGGGCAGTGACCTGACCCTGGCGACATTCATGCGCACCCAGCTGTACGCCGCCCTGGCCACCCTGCGGATCGGCATGGACGTGCTGCAGAAGGCCGAGTCGGTCCAGCTGGACCGGATGTTCGCGCACGGTGGCCTGTTCAAGACCGAGGGGGTGGCGCAGAAGCTGCTGGCCGCCGCGATCGACACCCCGGTCACGGTCGGTGACTTCGCGTCCGAGGGTGGCGCCTGGGGTATCGCCGTGCTGGCCGCGTTCGTGTCCGGGCGCCAGCCGGGGCAGAGCCTGGACGACTTCCTGACCACCGCGGTGTTCGCCGGGGCCGAGCTGTCCACCGCCGAGCCGGAGCCGGCCGACGTCGAGGGCTTCAACGCCTTCATGCAGCGGTACGTAGCAGCATTGCCGGTCCAGGAGGCCGCAGTCGCCGCCAGCTGACCCACGAGGGCCGGATCCTGCCTGCTCAGGTGGGATCCGGAGTCCCGTGAGGTTGCAGCGTGGTTGCCATCACACTGATTTCCGCATGGTGCCGCATCACCGCCCGTAATGGTGTCCCGTGAAAGGGCACACCGGCAATTCGGGAGGCATCATGCAGGTTTCGTCACGTCTGTTCACAGCATCGGCCGCCCTCGTCCTGGGCGCCACCACGGTCCCGCTGCTGGCCACACCGGCGCTCGCGGCACCGCCACCGGTCATCACCTCGTTCACCCCGGCCAGCGCGGCCGCCGACGACACGGTCACGCTGACCGCGACCAACATCGATCTGGTCCAGGCCAACAACACGGTCAAGGTGAACGGGGTCAACGCCACGGTCACCGGCAAGACGCTGACCACGTTGACGATCAAGGTGCCGCCCGACACGTCCGGCGGCAAGATCGTGCTGACCACCCCGGGCGGCACCGGGACCAGCGCCACCGACATCTTCATCGCGCCGCCGTTCAGCACGGTGGCCGAGATGTCGTCGACCGCCCGCACCACCGTCGGGACCAAGGCGTCGCTGAGCATCCCGGCCGGTAAGAAGGCCATCCAGCTGTTCGACGCCACCGCCGGCGAACGGTTCGCGGTGCAGACCGCGGGCGCCACCCCCGGCGGCTGCTCGTTCGAGGTCGGCCTGTGGGACGCCCGCCTGGTCAACCTGGGCACCGCCGACTGCCGCCGGGTCAACACCGGCTGGCTGGAGACGACCACCGTCGCCCTGGTCACCGGCACCCAGACGCTGGTGGTCAACAACATGTCGACCTCGGCCGGCCTGGTCGACGTCACCGTCGTCAAGATCCCGGCGGACGCCAACCTGGGCACCCTCCCGCTGGACGGCACCACCAAGGCCGTCGACATCACCAGCCCGGGCCAGAACGGCTACCTGAGTTTCACCACCACCGCGATCAACCAGAAGATCTCGGTGAAGGCCACCGGGGCGTCGGCCACCTACGGCTGCTGCGGGATGCGCTGGGGCATCTACCGGGCGGACGGCACCCGGCTCGGGTCCTCCACCGGCAACGCCTACCTCGACTCGGTGCTGCTGCCCTCGATCGGTACCTACCAGCTGCGGTTCGACCCGCTGGACGCCCGGACCGGCTCGATCAACGTGACCGCGTCACTGATCGGCGCCGACGCCGACCTCGGCACCCTCGCCCTGGACGGAACCACCAAAACCGTCAATTTCAGTACGCCCGGACAGAACGCCTACCTGACGATCGCCGGCACCACCGGTCAGAAGGTGGCCATCCAGACCACCAACGCGTCCACCGCGTTCGGCTGCTGCGGCCTCAAATGGGGTCTGTACACCCCGACCGGGACCCGGATCGGCGGCTCCTCCGGCAACGCGTACCTGGACAAGCTGACCCTGCCGACCACCGGCAACTACCAGCTGCGGTTCGACCCGGCCGACACCAAGACCGGCTCGGTGACAGTCGCCGGATACGTCCTGCAGACCGACGCCGACCTGGGCGCCCTGCCCCTGACCGGCACGCCGACCACGGCCACCGTCAACACCCCCGGCCAGAACGGCTATCTGACGTTCACCGGCACCGCCGGGCAGAAGGTCGCCCTGCAGGCCACCAACACGTCGGCCACCTTCGGCAAGAAGGTCACCTGGGGGATGTACACCGCCTCCGGGACCCGGCTGGGCAGCGCGTCCGGTAACGCGTACCTCAATCCGGTCACCCTGCCGGCGACCGGGACCTACCAGGTCCGCATCGACCCGGCGGACACCCGGACCGGCTCCATCACCCTGACCGGCTGGGTGGTCCCGGCCGACATCGCGCTGGGCACACTGCCCACCGACGGCACCCCGGTCACCGCGACCATCTCCACCCCCGGCCAGAACGGCTACCTGACGTTCAGCGGCACCTCCGGCCAGAAGGTGACGCTCAAGGCCAGCCGTGCCTCCACCGCGTTCGGCTGCTGCGGGGTGACCTGGACGATCAAGCGCCCGGACGGCAGCACCCAGAAACGCTGGAGCGGCAACGTCACCGGCAAATTCACCCTCACCGCGAGCGGAACCCACCAGGTGTACGTGGACCCGGCCGACGTGAAGATCGGCTCGATCACGTTCTCCGCGACGGTCACCAACTGAACCTGACAACTACCTGACGTCCGCTCGTCAGGCTGGCCGTCCGGCACGGGGATCGCCCTGTGCCGGACGGCTCGTCGTTGTGGAGAGGGAGAAATGCGGAGTCAGGTGCTTCTGGTGGCGGCGATCGTGCTGGCCGGTCTGTCGGCGTGCGGGGCGGAGGAGCAGCCGGCCGGCGAGGCGGCCGAAGTCGCCACCCTGCAGAGCGCGGCCCCGTCGGCGGCCGCGTCCAAGGCGTCCCAGCGCCCCCGCGAACGTCTGGACACCACCCCGGAGGAGTGGGAGCAGATGCTCGCCCCGTACTACAAGTGCATGCGCGAACAGGGCGCGATCACCAAGGGCCGGCCCGGCGGCGGCATCTCGGTGAAACCGGCGACCGAGGAGGAGACGAAGAAGTACGAGGCCGCCAACAGGATCTGCGAACCTCAGTACTTCCCGCTGCCGGCCTGGGAGAAGGACCCGGCCAACCCGGAGGCCCGAGACTTCGCCGTGGCCGTGGTCAAGTGCCTGAAGATCAAGGGCGTCGAGTACGTGGCGGTCGACAGCGACGGCCTGAGCATCGCCCTGGGCGGCGACGACAACGACGCCCAGTCCATCCGCCTCGGCATGGAACTCATCCCGGACTGCGAGCGCCAGGTAGCCGCGAAGAACAAGTGATCCCCCGGAGGCGTGCGGATCCACCTGTCAGCCGGTATTTCGGCATCTGTCCGGTCGCGTAAGCTCCGGAACCGCTCTCGCCGCCCCCGTGGAATCCCTTCGAGTGCCCGCGTTTCCCGCTTCGTGGGCGGGCGTCCGGCGTCGCACATACGCCGGTTTGTGGGCGGGCGCCGGGCCCTGAGCGCCGTCGCGAGCCCTCGATCCCGGGCTGGTTTCACAGTAGGCCGGACAGGCGGTAGAGGACGAGGGAGGCGGCTACGGCGACGTTCAGGCTGGAGCCGGTGCCGACCATCGGGATCTCGACGGCGGTGTCGAGCAGGTCGAGGGCTTGTGGTGGGATGCCGGTGGCCTCGTGGCCGAGGACCATCACGGTGCGTTTGCGGGCGGGCGGGAGGTCGGCCAGGCGGACCGCCTCGTCGGCCAGTTCGACGCCGAGGATGTGCGAGCCGGAGCGGCGTTCGTCGGCCAGCCAGCGCTCCGGGTTGCCGACCCGGTGCACGCAGGCGGGCTGGCGCAGTGTGTTGCCGCGAGCCATGGCTTGGTCCACCCAGCCGAACGGTGGCACTGCCAGGCAGGCGCCGACCGCGTCGCAGGTGCGCAGCAGGGTGCCCAGGTTAGCGCCGTGCATCGGCCAGAGTGGTGCCGCGATCAGATGCCCCCAGCAGCGGTGCGGTCGCGGCCGCCGGGCGGACCGGATCTCCCGGGGCGTCCGCACCCGGATGGCGGCCGTCACCGGCGGAGGGAAGAACTCCAAAGGATCATGAGAAGGCGTGCTTGGCGGCGCACGCGAGCCATCGACGAAGAGAGACGAACGAGGGATCCCCAGCCTATCCGATCAGCTCGGCCAGGCGGGTGGCGCCGACGTTGCCGCCGGAGAGGATGGCGCCGATCCGGGCGGAATCGGTGGGGAGGCGGCGGGTCAGGAGGGCGGCCAGCCCGGCGGCGCCGCTCGGTTCCAGGACGATCTTGAGGCGGTCCAGGGCGAAGCGCATCGCGTCGCGCAGGTCGTCGTCGCTGACCAGGATCACCTCGTCGACCAGGCGCTGGTTGAGCGGGAACGTGATGTCGCCGGGGACCGGGACGGTCAGGCCGTCGGCGATGGTGCGGGCCACCGGGATCCGGACCGGTTCGCCGGCCGCCAGCGAGCGCCTGGTGTCGTCGCCGGCTTCCGGTTCGACGCCGATCACCCGGACGCCGGGGTGCAGGGCCTTGGCCACGGTGGCGCTGCCGGCGATCAGGCCGCCGCCACCGATCGGGGCGACCAGGGTGTCGATCTCGCCGATCTCGTCGAGGAGTTCCAGGGTGGCGGTGCCCTGGCCGGCGATCACGTCGGGGTGGTCGTACGGCGGGATCAGCGCCAGCCCGCGGGTGGCGGCCAGGTCACCGGCGATGGCGTGCCGGTCTTCGGTGTACCGGTCGTAGGTGACGATGTCGGCGCCGTACCCGCGGACCGCCTCGATCTTGGCGGCTGGGCTGTCGGTGGGCATCACGATGATCGCGCTGCTGCCCAGTTCGCGGGCGGCCAGGGCGACCGCCTGGGCGTGGTTGCCGGAGGAGAAGGCGACGATGCCCCGGGACAGCTGGTCGGCGGTGAGCCGGGAGGCGGCGTGGTACGCGCCCCGGAACTTGAACGCGCCGGCCCGCTGGAAGTTCTCCGCTTTGAGGAAGACCTGTGCCCCGGCCAGCTCGTCCAGCGTCCGGGAGTGGATCACCGGGGTGCGGTGGGCGATGCCGTCGAGTCGGGCGGCGGCGTCACGGACGTCCTGGAGGGTCACCATGTCCATGATCGTAGAAAGTGGTTCCGGGGCGTTCCACACCCAATTCACGACAGGTGGACGGTGAATACCGTGCCGAGGCCGGGGGTGCTGGCGACCTCGATCCGCCAGCCGTGCGCTTCGGCCAGCCGGCGGGTGATGGCCAGGCCGAGGCCGCTGCCGCCGGTGGCCCGGCTGCGGGACCGGTCGGCGCGCCAGAACCGGTCGAAGATCCGGGGCAGGTCGTCGGCGGCGATGCCGACGCCGGTGTCGCGCACGCTGATGGTGGACCGGTCGGCGCGGACACTCACCGCTCCGCCGGGCGGGGTGTAGCGGATGGCGTTGGACACCAGGTTGCCGACGATCTGCCGGAGCCGCACCGGGTCGGCGTCGAGGGTGAGGCCGGGCGGGACGTCGAGGGTGAGGCGTACGCCGGCGGTCTGTGCGGTGCCCTGCTGACTGTCCACCACCTGCGCCAGCAGATCCGGAACGTCCGATTCCTCCAAGGAGATCCGCAGCTCCCCCTCGGCCAAATCCCCCAAATCATCAATAATATGCTGCAACTGTACGGCCTCCTCATGCAGCAGCGTCAGCAACTGCGCATCAGTCGGCGCCAGATCGTCCTGAGCCGCCTCCAGCCAGCTACGGATGTTGGTCAGCGGCGTCCGCAGCTCATGGGCCACATCGCTGACCATGTCCCGGCGCTGCGCCTCGGCCCGGTCCCGGCGCGCCGCCGAGTCGTTGAGCGCCGCCGCCAGCCGCCCGATCTCGTCACGCCCACCGGCCGGCACCGGGGTGTGCCCGCCGGCCGCGTCGGTGAGCGCCCGCAACGGCCGGACCAGGCGCCGCCCGACCAGCACGGTGACCAGGATGGTGGCGAGCAGCACCCCGCCGGTGACCACACCGACCTGGACGATGTTGTCACGGGACAGGGTGAAGGTGGTGTAGTCGCCCCCGGTGTCCGGGTCGGTGACGAACAACAGGGCGGGCGGGGCCACGTACGGCCGCAATTGGGTCTTCCGGGATTTTTCCAGGCAGGAAGCGGTGCGGCTCTGCGGGGGCAGCGGCTCAGCCGGCTTGACGGAGAGCCGTTTGTCCGCCGGGAGCTGGAAGATCCGCAGGTCGGTGCGGATGAAGAGGGTCTTGTCAGCGGCCAGGCCCAGGCACCGGGCGGTCAGCCTGGCCAACTGTCGCAGCGCCTTATCCTCGGTCGGCGTGCTGCTGTCGGCATACACCGCGGCACACCGTTCGACGGCGCCGAACGGGTCGCCGTCGGGGGCTTCCGTCCCGAACCGCCCGCCGGGCAGTGCGACGACCCGGCCCGCGACACCGGAGTGCGCCAAGCATTCGACCTGGTCGGACGCCCACTTGCGGTAGGTGTCGCGTTCCTCCTCGGGCAGCTGGAACGGCCCGACCGCGCGGGCGTCGATGTGTGAGGTGCCGCCGGTCAGCCCGAGGTCCAGGTCGAGCGGGTCGAGCCGGGCCGACGGTCGGGCCGACTGCAACGACGGGCCGGGCCCGGACTCGACGATGACCTGCCGGTCCTCGGTCATCAGGGTGATCCGGCGGCCGAGTTCGGCGGCCCGCGCGTCGATCAGTTCGTGGGCGCCGGACCAGTCGGGGTGGGTGGCGGCGTACCCGATCAGCATGTCGTAGACGCCTTTGTCGTCGGTCAGTGACCGGCCCTGCTCCTGGCGGATGGCGCGGGTGGCGGTCTGGGTGGCCAGCCAGGCGGTGGTGGCGATGGCGGCGACCGCGATCAGCACCGAGGTGACCAGCAGCCGGGTGACCAGGCTGTGCCGGACCGGGACACGGCCGCCGGTCACGCCCCGGCCACCAGCTTGTACCCGATGCCGTAGACGGTGACCAGCCGCTCCGAGCCGATCTTGCGGCGCAGGTTCATCACGTGCATGTCGATGGTGCGCTCGGTGGAACTGCGGTCGATGCCGCGGGTGTGGTGCAGCAGCTGGGCGCGGCTGAACACCCGCTCGGGCTGGCCGGACATGGCGGCCAGGATGGCGAACTCGCCGCGGGTGCACTCGATCGGTGAGCCGTCGACGGTGACCCGGTGACTGGTCTGGTCGACGGAGACGCCGCCCACCTCACGCACGTCCAAGGCGTCCTTGACGACCGGCCGGCGGCGCAGCAGGGTCCGGATCCGGGCCATCAACTCCCGCGGACTGTACGGCTTGACCAGGTAGTCGTCGGCCCCCAGCTCCAGGCCGAGCAGCAGATCCTCCTCGGTGCGCTTGGCGGTCAGCATCAGCACCAGCACGTCCGACTCGGCGCGCAGTGTGCGGCACACGTGCAGCCCGTCGAGTTCGGGCATCATCACGTCCAGGACGATCAGGTCGGGGCTGATCCGCCGGGCCGTCTCCAGCGCGGCCCGGCCGTCGTGCACCACGACCGGGTCGTGACCTTCGGCGAGCAGATATCGCCGTACCACCTCGGCCTGGCGGGGGTCGTCCTCGGCTACCAGGACCTTCGCACACATGGCAGCGACTATAGGAGTGGCGGCAACGGTTTCCGGTGTCCTCCGGGCAGACCTGACAGCTTTCTGATGATCTCCCGACACGCTCTGCGGCATGACGCAACGCAAGATGTGGGGGCTGGTCGCGGGTCTCGCCGTGGTGCTGGCCGGGTCGGGCGCGGCGGTCGCGGTGACCCGGCACCGGGCCGACCCCGCGCCTCCGCCGGCAGCACCGGCCGCCGCGACGACGGCGATCGAGCGCCGGGATCTGGCCACCACGAAGAGCCTGGACGGCAGCATCGGGTTCGGCACCGCGCGGCCGTTCGCCGGCCATCGGGAGGCCACCGTCACCTGGCTGCCCGCACCCGGCACGAAGATCAAGCGGGGGAGGCAGCTCTACCGGGCGAACGACCTGCCGGTGCCGCTGTTCTACGGCTCGATGCCACTCTACCGGCCGATCACCGGCAAGGGCCTGACCGGCCGCGACGTGCGGATCGTGGTGGACAACCTGCGGGCCCTCGGCTATCCGACCGGGCCGGTCGCGGGCGAGGAGGCCGAACTGACACCGGCCCTGATCGACGCCGTCAAACGATGGCAGAAGGACACCGGGCTTCCGGAGAGCGGTGCGATCCAGGTCGGCGACGTCGAGGTTCTCGCCGGCGCCGTACGCGTGGAGGCGGTCACCGTGCAGCCCGGCGTCCCCGCGGACGGCGAGCTGATGTCGGTGACGTCGACCCGCAAGGTGGTGACCGTACCGGCCGAGTTGTCGCAGGCGTCGTCGATCGAGCGCGGCCAGAAGGTGACAGTGGTGCTGCCGGACGAGCGCCGGGTGCCGGGCAAGGTGCTGTCGGTGGGGCGTACCGTCGCGCCACCGGAGGGAGCCGACTCGCCCAAGCTGAACATCACGGTGGTGGTCGACCAGCCCAAGAGGATCGCCGAGATCGACTCGGCGGACGTGCGGGTGGAGTTCTCCGGCGAGATCCACGAGGACGTCCTCGCCGTGCCGGTGGAAGCACTCGTCGCACTCGCCGAGGGCGGCTACGCCCTGCAACTGCCCGGCGGCGCGCTGGTCGCCGTGGAGACCGGCATGTTCGCCTCCGGCTGGGTCGAGATCACCGGCGACGGACTCGACGAGGGCACGGCCGTGGTGGTGCCCGGATGACCGCCCCCGAACCCGTCCTGTCGGTGCGGAACGCGAGCATGGTCTACCCGGGTGGAGTCACCGCCCTGGCCGGCGTCGACCTGGACGTCATGGCCGGGGAGATGGTCGCCATCGTCGGCCCGTCCGGCTCCGGCAAATCCACCCTGCTCAACATCATCGGCACCCTGGACCGCCCCACCTCCGGCACGGTACGCGTCGCCGGCCAGGACATCGCCACCCTCAGCGACCGCAGACTGTCCGCGCTGCGGGCCCGCGAGATCGGCTTCGTCTTCCAGCAGTTCCACCTCTCCGACGGCCTGTCCGCCGCCGAGAACGTGGCCACCGGCCTGCTCTACGCCGGGGTACCCCGCAGGCACCGCCGCGACCGCGCCCGGGCCGCCCTCGACCGGGTCGGCCTCGGTCACCGCGCCGGCCACCGTCCACACGAACTGTCCGGCGGCGAACGACAGCGGGTCGCCATCGCCCGCGCCCTGGTCAACAAGCCGTCCCTGGTGCTCGCCGACGAACCCACCGGCGCCCTCGACACCGCCACCGGGCAGACCGTGCTGGCCCTGCTGCACGCCCTCAACGCCGACGGCACCACCATCGCCCTGATCACCCACGACCGGGACATCGCCGCCTCCCTGCCGCGCCGGGTGGAGATCCGCGACGGCCGGATGGTGACCCGGTGAACCCCGTCGACCTGCTCGCCCTCGGCCTGATCGGGCTGCGCACCCGACCCGGCCGGGCCCTGCTCTCCGGGCTGGGCATCGCCATCGGCATCGCCACCATGATCGTGGTCACCGGCATCCCGGCGTCCAGCCAGGCCGCCCTGCTCGACCGGCTGTCCGCCCTCGGCACCAACACGCTGCAGGTCACCGCGTTGCCCCATCAGAGCCCGCCGGCCGTACTCCCCGAACAGGCGGTCGGCATGGTCACCCGGATCGGCCCGGTCACCGGCGCGTCGGCGGTTGCCAACACCCACACTGTCGTACGCCGTAACGACCGCGTCGACCGCAACGACGGAGGTGGGCTGACCGTGCTCGCCGCCCGGCTCGACCTGCCCGGGGTGATCAACGCGACGGTACGCTCCGGCAGCTGGCTCAACCCGGCCACCGCCACCTTCCCGACCGTCGTTCTCGGCGCGGTCGCCGCCGAACGCCTCGGCCTCACCACCCTGCCCACCGGCCGGCAGTCCCCACTCGTGATGATCGGCGAGAGCCGCTTCACCGTCGTCGGCATCCTCGACCCGGTCACCCTGCACCCCGACATCGACAGGTCGGTCCTGGTCGGCTGGGACGCGGCACGCACCGAGCTGGACTTCGACGGACATCCCACAGTCATTTACGTACGCGCCGAGGAAGCCCAGCTGGAGGCGGTCCGTGACGTGCTCGCCCCGACCATCTCCCCGGAACGCCCCGGCCAGGTGGTGGTGACCCGGCCGTCCGACGCGCTGGCCGCCAAACGAGCCACCGAGAACAGCTTCTCGGTGCTGTTCCTGGCCCTGGCCGGAGTCGCCCTGATCGTCGGCGGCATCGGGGTCGCCAACACCATGGTCGTGTCGGTGCTGGAACGCCGCTCCGAGATCGGCCTGCGGCGGGCACTGGGCGCCACCCGTGGCCAGATCCGAGGCCAGTTCCTCACCGAATCGGTGGTCCTCGCGGTCTGCGGCGGAGTGGCCGGAACCCTGCTGGGCCTGGCCGCCACCGTGGGTTACGCGGCCTGGCAGAACTGGCCCCTGGTCCTGCCGGTGGAGTCGGCCGGCGCCGGGGTGGCCGGCGCGATCGTCATCGGCGTGCTGGCAGGCGTGTACCCCTGCGTCCGAGCGGCCCGCCTGACCCCGACACAGGCCTTGGCCACCACCTGAGACCTGCCGCCCGGCGGTCTTCCGGCAGGTCACGGGCCCGGCCCAGGTTGATGTATCCGGGCCGGCCCACCGCGGCCGGCCCCAGCCCGAGCCGGGCGGTGCCGGAGAAGCCGTCGAAGAGATCCACGAGATGATCCATCACCATCTGGCGTGATCGTGACTGTCGGTGTTGGATGTCAGCGTGGACGACAGCAGCGCGGCTCCCCGCGGAATCGACCCGAGTCAGCCCCACCCCGCCCGCCGCTACAACTACTGGCTGGGCGGCAAGGACAATTTCGCCGCCGACCGGGCGTCCGGTGACGAGTTGGAGAGGCATTTCCCGAAGGTCCGGCTGGGGGCGCTGGCCAACCGCGCCCTGTTGCGGCGGGCCACCCGGTTCCTCACCGAGGAGGCCGGGATCCGGCAGTTCCTCGACATCGGCACCGGCCTGCCGACCGCCGACAACACCCACCAGGTGGCGCAGCGGATCGCACCGGACAGCCGGGTCGTCTATGTGGACAACGATCCACTCGTCATGGTGCACGCCCGTGCGCTGCTCAACAGCAGTCCGGAGGGGCGGACCTCGTACATCGAGGCCGACCTGAACGATCCGGAGGCGATCCTGGCCCATCCGGTGCTGGCCGACACTCTCGACCTGAAGCAGCCGGTCGGCCTCATGCTGATCGCGGTACTGCATTTCATCCACGGCACCGGCGCCGCCCAGCCGATCGTCCGGACGCTGCTGGACGCCCTGCCGTCCGGCAGCTACCTGGTCGCCACCCACGCGACGTCCGATTTCGGTAGCCCGGAACAGCAGGCCCTCTACGAGGAGCTGGTGCGCACCGGCCGCTCGGATGTCTGGACCCGCCCGTTCGACGAGGTGTCGGCTCTGTTCGACGGCCTGGAACTGGTCGAGCCCGGCGTGGTCCCGGCCAGCGAGTGGCGCCCCGAACCCGGCACCGAGATCCCGGCCCGCACCGACATCAACGTGTGGACCGCGGTAGGCCGCAAACCGTAACTTCCCCCCACGGACCGGGCGCGGTCGCCATTCACCGCCCCGGTCCGCGTCACACCAGGCCCGGCGTCGTTCCCAACCCTGCTCGGGTACGCCAGTCGGCCCCCCAGAAACCGGGCCGCCCCGCGTCGTCCGCGCGACGTGGGCGAACCCCCGGACCGCCCAGCGACCGCCGGGCGAATGCGCCGGTCACCGAAACGCCGCCCCTGTCCGACTCTGATCAGTCCCTTCCCGTCCGGCTCCGGCCAGCGCGGTCGAGAGAGCCCTCGGGAGAGTCGAGAGCCCTCGGGAGAGCCGAGAGAGTCCTCGGGAGAGTTGAGAGAGTCCTCTGGGGAGACGCCGGCCGGCCTGGACCGGACCGAATCGAGACGGGCTGCGTTCGCGTGGTGATTTCCGGCTCGCTCCGCGCCCGAAATCACCACGGGAGGGTTCGCAGGTATGCCGTCAGGCGGCCGGCCAGCAGCTGATGGTCGGCGGCGGACGGGTGCCAGTCGCAGCCCAGCAGGTCGAGGGGCAGGTCGTAGTGCAGGGCATGCACCCGGGGACCACCGGACGCGGCTATCTGCTCGACGGCGTCGGCCAGAGCCGTGGTGTTCCACAGCGTGGGATAGGTGAGCACGAGATGGGACCGGGAGCCATATCGCTCGCGCAACTGCTCCAGGAAACCCTGATACGCCTCGGTGAACGCGGCGGCCAGGGCGGTCTCGTCCGGCCACGGTTCGCCGGGGTGCACGGGTGTGGAGAAGTCGTTGATGCCGAGGCCGATAACGATCACCTGGGGCTTCCAGGTGCGCGGGCGGGGCCAGACGGCGGGGTCGGCGGCTTGGAGGGTGCGGGGGTAGTACGTGCGGTAGTCGGTTCCGGGATCCCCGCCGTCGTAATTGCGCACCATGCCCCGGCCGGACCAGGCGTTGAGCTGGTAGTCGGCGTTCAGGGAGCGGGCGGTCAGCGCGCCGAAGCTCTGGTCGGCGTTGGTGTTGCGGTCGATGCCACCGGTCGCTGAACAATCGCGGACAGTCGACGTGTTGCCGTATCCGGCGGTCCACGAATCCCCGATGAACTCGATCTGCCGGGTGCGGGCGGCCGGTGCCGTCAGGACCGCCCCGCCCGCACCGGCGACGAACCCACCGAACAGGCCGGGAGACCAGGGACTCTCGGTGCGTTTGGCGACCCGCACGGTGTGCACGCCCGGCCCCAGATCACGCACCCAGTGAGTGGTGCGGCCCGGCGTGACCAGGTTGACCGGAGGGCGGTCGTCGATGCGGAGCTCGTAGTCGTTGACCGCGTCGTCGAGCACGATCCCGACACTGCCGCCGCGGACCCGGCCCTCGAAGTAGACGCCCGGCCAGGTGTGCCGCGCGCCGGTGCCGCGATCCTCCACCCGCCCGGCGGTGTGCACCCCGGCCAGCGCCCGGGTGCCGGGAGCGACGGCCCGGCCGGTGACCGCCGAGATCCGCCCGGAACAGAGCCGGTTGTGCCTGAGCGTGGCGGCGATGCGTGGGATGGCGGCGACGGTGTTCGGCGGCCAGTCGTGCAACAGGATGACGTCACCGTCGGTGAGCTGCCCGGCGGCGGCCACGATCTGGTCGACGGAGGCGCCGTCCCAGTCCCGGGAGTCGACGTCGGTGTTGATCTCGGTGAGCCCGAACCGCCGCTCGACCGCCCGCAGCGCGTCGTCGGTGTCCAGGTAGGGCGGCCGGAACAGTTCGGGCCGCACCCCGGTGACCCGCGCGATGGCGTCCTGGGTCCGGGTGATCTGAGTGGACTGTTCGGTTTCGGTCAGCTGGGTCATGAACGGGTGGTCCCATGAGTGGTTGCCCAGCCACATGCCGGCCCGCACCTGGGCCTTGGCCAGTCCCGGATCAGCGTCCACGTTCTGTCCGGTGTTGAACATGGTGGCCCGTAGCCCGGCCCGTTTCAGCGCGGCGAGCAGAGCGGCGGTGTTCCCACCGGTGGGCCCGTCGTCGAAGGTCAGCCCGACATACCCGGCACACGCCGACCCGGTGCTCGGGGCAGCCGGCGCGACAGGAGAGGGCGCGGTGCTGACCGCGTCGGAGCGAGTCGCGGCGGAGGGCGCGGTGCTGAGGGTGTCGGAGCGAGTCGCGGCGGAGGGCGCGGTGCTGAGGGTGTCGGAGCGAGTCGCGGCGAAGGGTGTAGCGGAGGCGGGGGAGGGCGCGGCGAGAAGCCCGGCGAGGAGGGTGAGGGCGGCGGTTCGCTTCATCCTGGGAGCCCTCCAGTTCGATGGACATCGATGGATGAGCGTAGTGGGAACGCGGAGGCCGCGCCAGGCCCGGCCCGCGAAATGCCAGCCTGGGTCGTGTGGACGGCTCATCCCGAGCAGCAACGCGAAACGTCGGCGTGGGCCGGTCGTGTGGACGGCTCACCCCGAGCCGCGACCCGAAACGCCGGTGTGGGTCGGCGGGTGGTTTCACTCCATGCCGCGACCCGAAACGCCGGCGTGGGTCAGGCGAGCGTCACACCCCGCGCCGCGATGTGAGACGTCGGACTGGGGCGGGCAGGCCTTGGCCGGTGGGGAGCACTGCCGGAACCGTGCCGGGATGCGAAACGCCGGCGCGGATCACGTGGATCGGGGGGTCAGGAGGACTTGCGGCGGGTGAAGAAGATCAGGCCGCCGCCGATCGCCAGCATCGCCGCCGCGAAGCCGACCAGGCCGATGGTGTTCGGGCCGGTCTTGGGCAGGGAGCCGCTGCCGCTGGCGACCGGCGTGCGGGAGACCGAGGGGCTCACACTGACCGACCGTGACGGAGAGACCGACACCGACGGTGACGCTGACGGGGACTTCGACACCGAGGCGGACGGTGACGCGGACGGGGAGGACGACGCCGACGGCGATGCCGATGCCGATGCCGATGCCGACGGTGACGGCGACGAGCAGTTGGCCGGTTTCTGCCAGCGGCCCTCCGACGACCGGCCGCTGTTGTCCCGGATGGTGAACGGGTCGACCTGGGCCGGCCGTGGCGCCATCACGTTCTTGCCGGCGGGCACCCGGATCGTGGACCACACCCCGTCCTTGGCCTGCTTGACGTAGAACACCGCGTCCACGTTGGCCGCCGCCCCGTTGGCGAGGGTGGCGGTCAGCTTGCCGTCGCAGGCCGAGATGAACGTCACCGCCGGGGCGGGGGCGCAGGCTCCGGTGCCGCCCTCGTAGCCGACCGGCGTGCTGAGGTCGACGGCGAGATCGGTGAGGCGGCCGGCGGGGTCGGCGAGGACCGGTTCGGCGACGGTGCCGCGGACCACGTTGATCCGGTGCTGGCAGCCGGGTGTCTCGACCGTCAGCTCCACTGTGGGCGCCGCGGATGTCACATTTGTGTGGCTGGTCGCGTCGTACAGATAGCGCTGCGACGTGTAGGAGGCCAGCAGCACCGGGACCTGCTCGCCGGCGCACAGCGGCTTGGTGGTGGTCACCGAGGCGGTGCCGGCCGGGCCGTCCCATACGACCGCCAGCGCGGCGTCGGCGCCCTTCACGCAGTCGTCGGTGTCGGCCGCGGTGGCCGGACCGGTGACGGCGATGCCGCCGGCCAGTAAGCCGGCGGCGATGGTCAGCAGAAGCCGCATGAAAACTCCCCCGTGGACTGAGGCCGTGGATGCGAAGTCGTGACTCCGCAACGGCCCCCGGAGGATACGACCATCGATCAATCGACGGAAGAGGCGATGGTGAGCATCTCGGTGGCCAGCGCGGTCGGGGTGTGGCCGAGCCACAGCGCGTGCAGGGGCCGGGTCAGTGCCAGCCCGGCGATGTGGATCTCGGTGAGTTCTCCGGCCGACACTCCGGCGGCGGCCGCCCGGGCGCTGATCACGCCGATGCCGCCGCCGGCGCGGACGGTGGCCAGGATCGTGGTGGTGGAGCCGAGACTGATCGCGTGCGGCAGCACCGGCGGGTGGCCGAGGACCTGTTCCAGGCGGCTGAGGAAGGTGTCGCGGGTGCCGGAGCCGGGTTCGCGCAGCAGCAGCGGCTGGTCGGCCAGGTCGGTGGGGCGCAGTGCCCGGCCGGCCAGCGGATAGTTCGCGGTCACGACCAGGGCCAGCCGGTCCTCGCCGACCGGGCGGGCGTTCAGGTCGGCGGGCGGGTGCGGGGTCTCCACGAAACCGAGGTCGGCGGCGCCGGAGCGGACCGCCGCGACGACGCCGTGACTGTTCGCCACGTCGACCGCGATGTCCAGGCCGGGGTGGGTGCGGCGGAGGGCGAGCAGCCAGGTGGGCAGCAGGTGCTCGGCGACGGTGAGGCTGGCCGAGACGCGCAGCCGGGCCTGCCGGTCGGCGCGCAGGGTGAGGACACCGTCGGCGAGGGTCCGCGCCGCGTCGATCACTCCGTGTGACCAGGCGACGACGGCTTCTCCGGCGGGGGTGAGCAGGCTGCCGGTGCGGGAGCGGACCAGCAGGGACACGCCGAGCCGTCGTTCCAGCCGGGCGAGGCGTGCGCTGGCGCTGGGCTGGGTGATGCCGTGCGCCCGGGCCGCACGCCCGACACTGCCCGTCTCGGCCACCGAGATCAGCAGGTCGAGCGCCGGTAGATCGCTGATCCAGGGCGGCAGTGGCATCGCGCGCAGTCTGTCACAGTGGTCCACCGGTCAGGTGCTGCGCCACGAGACTGGTGACGGTGACCGCAAGGGAGAGGATCAAACCCAGGAGCAGCGGCCGTACGCCCACCCGCCGTATCGCGCCCAGGTCGGTCCGTGACCCGATCGCGGCCATGGCGACGGCGATCAGCAGGAGGGCGACATGCCGCAGGGCGTTCTGTACGTCGTACGCAATCAGTCCCAAGGTGTTGAATTCGGCCAGGATCAGGAAGCCGATCAGGAACCAGGGGACGAGCCGCCCCCGTCCGCCGCCGCGCTGGGTGAGACCGAGCACGAACACCACCGGGATGATCATCAGGGAGCGGGCGAGTTTGACGACCACCGCCTGGTCGAGGGCTTCGGGCCCGTAGGCGCCGGCCGCCGCGACCACCGAGCTGGTGTCGTTGACGGCGGTGCCGGCCAGCAGCCCGAACGCCTCCTGGCTGAGCCCGAGCGCGTGCCCGATCGGGGGCAGGGCCAGCATGGCGGCCACGTTGAACAGGAAGATCGTCGACATCGCGTACGTCACGTCGTCGCTCTTGGCCCGGATCGCCGGGGTGGCCGCCGCGATGGCCGAGGCGCCGCAGATGCCGGTGCCGACGCCGATCAGCGTCCGCAGGTCGCGGGACACGCCGAGCCACCGGCCGAGGAGCACCGCCAGCAGCAGGCAGACACCGAGCGTGCTGAGCATCACTGGCAGTGACCGGGTGCCGACGGTGACCACCTCGCCGAGGGACAGCTGGGTGCCGAGCAGCACCACGGACAGTCGCAGTGCGGGGCCGGCGGCGCGATCGAGTCCGGCGGCCGGTTCCCGGCCGGGGCTCACGCGGCGGATCAGCGGGCTCAGCAGCACACCGCCGACGATCGCGATGACCGGCGCTCCGACCAGTGGGAGCACCGTGGCGGCGGCGGTTGCGGCGAGTCCCAGCAGAACGGCGGCGACGACTCCGGTGCCGAGTGCCGGTGCACGGTGGTGGGCGAGGACGTTCACCGTCTCAGCCTTCGCCCGCGCGGCCGGGCCCGGTAGCGATCAATACCGGTCCACGGTCATAGGCGGAGGCTATGACCGGGCGGCCGGGACTGTGCTGGTGCGGCGGGTCAGCCGGCGAGGCGGCCGGCGTCCAGCATCGGGACCAGGTAGCGGCGGGCCACCGCTGCCAGCTGGGCGGTGTCGTCCATGTCGACGACCCGGCCGGGGATGGCCAGGAACGACGCGGACAGGCGCACCCACAGTTCGGCGACCAGGTCCACGTCGACGTCGGGGGAGAGGTGGCCGCCGGCCTGTTCGCGTCGCAGCTGGCCGGCCACGAACCGCTGGACGGTGGACAGGGTCTGGCCGCCGTCGCTGATCATCGAGGGGACCAGGAGGTCGGGTTCCGCCGCCATCAGGCCGCCGATCAGCGGGTTGCCGCGGATCGCCTGCAACGAGCTGACAAATCCCAGCTCCACCCGGTCGGCGACGGTCCGGGCCTGTCTGATGTCGATCCGGAAGCGGTCGAAGTAGCGCCGGAACTCGCGCCGGACCACCTGTTCGACGAGGGCGTCCTTGCCGGCGAACCGGCGGTACGCGGTGATCCGGGAGACTCCGGCGCGGCGGGCGACGTCTTCCATGGTGGTGCGGCGGATGCCGATTCGGCAGAACTGGTCGTAGGCCGTGTCGAGCAGCCGGGCGCCGACTTCGTCCAGGTCAGCGTCTTGGGGGTCGCCGTTCAGGGCTCGCCAGAGTAAGGAATCCATCGATGCCCCCTTGTGATTCTTGATTAACTTATGCTGTCCTGGCTGATACACCGAAGCAAGTCGTGTTTCACCGTATCAGGAGATGATCGTGGAACCTCTCAGCAGGCGGAACGTACTGAAAGCGGGCGCCCTCGGCGCGGCCGTCGGATGGACCTGGGCACCCTCCGGATCGATCGCCGGCGTCGGGGCCGGCACCGATCCGCGATGGGTCTGGGACCCGGAAGCCGACCCGCTGGTCGCCGACCTGATCGAGCGCGGTGACGTCCCCCGCGTCAACCAGCTGCTGCGCACCTGGAAGAAGAACGGCCAGGCGCTTCCCGACGGCCTGCCCGCCGACCTGCGTGACTTCATGGAGTACGCCCGCCGCCTCCCGGCCTGGGCCGACCCCGGCAAACTCGCCACCGCCGTCGACTTCAACGAGAAACGCGGCCTCTACCTGGGCGTCCTCTACGGACTGGCGAGCGGGATGATGAGCACCGTCATCCCCAAGGAGGCCCTCGCCGTCTACTACTCGCAGGGCGGCGCGGACATGAAGGACCGGATCTCCAAAACCGCCAAACTGGGGTACGACATCGGCTCGGTCAACGCGTACCTCCCGGACGGCGAGATGATCGTGACCGCGGTCAAGACCCGCCTCGTCCACGCGGCCGTCCGCCACCTGCTGCCCCAGTCCCCGCACTGGACCAAGGTCGCCGACGAGGACATCCCGATCAGTCAGCGCGACATCATGGTCACCTGGCACAGCCTGCCCACCACCGTGATGCGCAGACTCAACGACTGGAAGGTGCCGATCCCGGCCGCCGAGTCCGCCGCCTTCCTGCACTCCTGGCAGGTCGGGGCGTACCTGCTGGGCGTCCGTGAGGAGTACATCCCGAACTCCTGGGCCGAAGCCGGCTCGCAGGCCGAGCAGGTCCTCGACCCGATCTTGCGGGCCACCCCGGAAGGCGTCAAACTCGCCGACATCCTGCTCAACCTGGGCTCGTCGGTGGACGCCGGGCTGCTCAGCAAGCCGATCCTCGGGGCGTTCACCCGCTTCATGCTGGGGGATGAGATCGCCGGGTGGCTCAAGATCCAGCGTGAACCGGTGTGGGACACCCTGCTGCGGACCGCCTGGGGACCTTTCATCGCCGTACGCGAAGGCCTGTTGCCGTTCCCGCTGGCGCCGAAGGCGTATTGGCTGTTCGACGAGTTCCTGCGCAAGGCGGCGCTGCTGTTCCTGTCCGAGGCCCGGCCGATCAGCATCGAGATCCCGGTGACCAACCGCCCGTCGTCGAGGGAGCGTCATGGCTGAGCTGAGCCGTCGTACCGTGCTGGCCGGCGCGGCCGGATTCGCCCTGCCCGCCGCCTTCTCCCGGGACGTGTCCCCGTGGACCTGGTCACCGGCCGGATCCGTCGCCGGCGCCGGGGACGTGATCGACCCGCGCCAGGTGTGGGACATCGCCGCCGACCCGGTCTCCGCCGAGCTGCTGGACAGCGGCGTGGTGCCGGAGGTCAACCGGATCCTGTGGGACTGGACCCGCAACGACCAGCCCACCCCGGCCGGACTGCCCCGCTACCTGTACGACTTCATCGAGTCGGCACGGCAGATGCCGGCCTGGGCGGACACCGCGAAACTCGAACGGGCCGCCCGGTTCAACAAGTCCCGCGGCCTCTACCTCAACCTGCTCAACGGTGTCGGCGGCGGCATGCTGAGCACGGCCATCCCCAAGGAGGCGTGGTCGGTCTACTACTCCAAGGGTGGCGCCGACATGGAGGACCGGGTCGCCAAGACCAGCCTCCTCGGCTTCTCGGTCGGCTCGCTCAACGCGTTCCGCCCGGACGGCGACTGCGTCGTCCAGGCGGTCAAGACACGACTGGTCCACGCAGCGGTGCGGCACCTGCTGCAACAGTCACCGCACTGGAAGTGGGGCGTCCCGATCAGCCAGGAGGACATGCTCGTCACCTGGCACACCCTGCCCACCTACGCGATGCGCAAGATGCGGGACTGGCAGATCCCGATCAGCGCCGCCGACTCCCAGGCCTACCTGCACGTCTGGCAGGTCACCGCGCACCTGCTCGGCATCCGCGACGAATACGTCCCGGCCACCTGGGCGGCCGCGAACAGCCAGTCGGACCAGATCCTGCCGCCCAACATGGGCCCCACCCGGGAGGGTGTCGAACTCACCGACATCCTGCTCGGCCAGCTCGCCGAACAGACCAGCCCGGCCAGTGTCAGCCGTCCGCTGGTCAACGCCCTGGCCCGGTACCTGGTGGGCGATCAGGTGGCGGACTGGGACGGCATCCGCCGTGAACCGGTCTGGGGGCCGCTGATCGCCACCGCCTGGCCGGCCCTCATCCGGTTCCGCGAAGGCCTGATCCCGCTTCCGCTGGTCCCGGAGGCGGCGTGGGTGCTGGACGAGGCGGCCCGCCAGTACATCCTGCTCTTCCTGACGAAGGGCCGGGAGACGAAGATAACGATCCCGACGAGCAACCGATGACGATTCCACGCCGGCGTCTGCTCGGCTATGTGCTGGCCGCGCCGGTGCTGGTCACGGCCGCCCGCGCGGTCGAGGTCGATCCGGTCGAGCTGATCGACCTCAATGACATCATGACCGCGGCGGCCCTGCCGACGTCGGGACTCATCACCGTGGAGGTCAACGTCGACGGGACCGTCTCGTTCGCGTTGCCGCGGGCCGAGGTGGGGCAGGGCATCACCACGTCGACGTCCATGCTGATCGCCGACGAGTTGGGCGTACCGCTGCAACGGGTCCGGGTCACCCTCGCCGACGCCCGGCCGGAGCTGCTCTTCAACCAGCTGACCGGCGGCTCCAACACCACGATCGCCACGTTCACGCCGATCCGGGTGGCTTCCGCGGTGGCACGTCTGCGGCTGCTCCAGGCCGCTTCCCACCATTTCGGTACGCCCACCGAACGCTTGACCCTGCACGACGGCGTCGTCAGTGCGCCCGGTGGCGACCGGGTCGACATCGGGAAACTCGCCGAAGCCGCGGCCAGCCCACGGACCGTGTCGGTGCCGGTGCGACTGTCCAGCCGTTTCACCGTCATCGGCACCCCGCAGAACCGCGTCGACGCGCTCGACGCGGTCACCGGGCGCAAGAGGTTCGCCATGGACCTGGCCGTGCCCGGCGCCAAACCGGCCATGGTGTGCCGGGCGCCGACCATCAACGGCACCCCCGGCCCGGTGCACAACCTGGCCGAGGTCCTCGCCATGCCCGGCGTCACCGACGTGGTGCCGATCTCCACCGGGGTGGCGGTGCGTGCCGACACCTTCGGGCAGTGCATCGACGCGGTACGCGCTCTCCGGGTCACCTGGCGGCCCGGAACCGTCGACGGCAGATCCGACACCACCGTGCTGCGGGAGCTGGCCGCGGCGGAGATCCCGCTCGGGCCCCGGCCGCTCACCCCGTTCGTCGAAGGGCGGTTCACGTTCCACTTCCGCAGCAACAGCGCGCTGGAGACCAACTGCGCGATCGCCGACGTACGCCCGGACCGGGCCGAGATCTGGGCCTCGCTCAAGTCACCGATCGTGGCGCAGCAGACCATCGCGGCCCGGCTCGGACTACCGCTGAACCGGGTGACCGTGCACGTCACCGAGGGCGGTGGCTCGTTCGGGCGGAAACTGTTCTTCGACGCCGCCCTGGAAGCCGCCGAGGTGTCCCGGAAAGTCGGCAAGCCGGTCAAACTGATGTGGCACCGGGCCGACGACTCACGGCAGGGGCGGACCCACCCGATGGCCACGTCCCGCGTGCGGATCGCGTACCTCGGTGATGTGGTCCTCGGGTTCGAACAGCGGCACACCAGCGTCACCACCGATCTCGGGCACGGGCTGGGCGAGCTGCTCACCGCGATGGCGGCCCGGCTGCCGATCGGGGACGCCGCGTTCGCGCAGACGTTCTTCCAGTTCAGCCACACGTCGCCGTACCGGTTCGGGATCCACAGCCGGCTGCTCAGCGAGACCGGCAAGGGATTCAACACCGGCAGCATGCGCAATGTGTATTCACCGGACACCACCTGTGCGCGCGAACTCATGATCGATCAACTGGGGATCCGGATGGGGCGGGACCCGTACCGGATGCGGCGCGACTTCCTGCGGGACGGCCGGGCGAGAGCCGTCCTGGAGAAGGTCGCCACCGTCGGGCAGTGGGGGCGGTCGATGCCGGCCGGGACCGCGCAGGGCATCGCGTTCCACTCCGAGTACAAGGCGGTCAGCGCCGTCCTGGTGGAGATCGACTGCCGGCCGGCCACGGTGAACCGGCCGATCCGCGACGGTGTCGGCGGGCCACGGGTCACCAAGGTGGTGGCCGCCGTGGACGTCGGGCTGACCGTCAACCCGAAAGGCCTGGAAGCGCAGATGACGGGCTGCGTGATGGACGGCATCGCGCTGGCCCTCACCTCCAGCCTGCACCTGCGGGACGGGCATTTCCTGGAGGCGAGCTGGGACAACTACTTCTACACCCGGCAGTGGAACACCCCGCTGTCACTACAGGTGATCGTGATGCCGGACAGCTCCACGGAACCCGGCGGCGCCGGTGAGCTGGGCGTGTCGGCGTCGATGGCCGCGGTCGCCTGCGCGTACGCCCGTGCCACCGGCAGTATGCCCACGGTCTTCCCGGTCAACCACGGGACGCTGTCGTTCCAGCCCAAGCCGCAGATCCCGCCGATCCCCTCCTAGGAGCGCGTGTGTACACCTTCCGAGTCAACGGTGCACCCGTCGAGGTCGACGTCCACGGTGACGTGCGGCTGCTCTGGGTGCTGCGGGACATCCTCGGCATCACCGGGCCGAAGTACGGCTGCGGCATCAGCGTGTGCAAGGCGTGCACCAGCCATCTCAACGGCCGGGCCGTCACCCCGTGCACCATCCCGGTCCGTGATCTGCGGCCCGACGACGAGGTCGTCACCATCGAAGGACTCGGCGGTGACGGCCCGCATCCGATGCAGCGGGCCTGGATCGACCACGACGTGTCCCAGTGCGGCTACTGCCAGCCCGGCCAGATCATGGCCGCCGTCGACCTGGTCCGCCGGGTCACCGCCGAAGGCCGCCGGGTCACCGACGCCGACCTCGACGAGCTGCGTAACATCTGCCGGTGCGGCACCTACCCGCGGATCCGGGAGGCGATCAGAAGTCTCACCGGCGAGGATGTCGAGAACGGGTAACCGGCTCCGTCCCCGGTGTGAACGCGACGACAATGGGTCGTACCGGCATCGAGGAGACGCACATCATGGCCAAGTACCTGCTGCTCAAGCACTACCGGGGTGGCCCGGAGCCGCTGTTCGACGTGATGATCGACAAGTGGGCGCCGGAGGAGGTGGCGGCACACGTCCAGTACATGAGCGACTTCGCCGACCGGCTCCGGGAGAGCGGCGAGTTCGTCGACGAGCAGGCCCTCGCCCCCGAGGGCACCTTCGTCCGGTACGACGGGGAGGGCCGCCCACCGGTCACCGACGGCCCGTTCGCCGAGACCAAGGACCTGATCGCCGGCTGGATGGTGATCGACGTCGACAGCTATGAGCGGGCCCTGGAACTGGCCGCCGAACTCTCCGCCGCCCCCGGCGTCAACGGCGAGCCGCTGCGGGAATGGCTCGAAGTACGGCCGTTCTTCAGCCACCTGCCGACCGTCACCGAGTGAACCACGCTCTCCTCCGGGACCTCACCCCGGCGGTGATCGGCGTTCTCGTCCGCCGCGGAGCCGACTTCGTGGCGGCCGAGGACGCCGTCCAGGAAGCCCTCGTCGAAGCGCTGCGCACCTGGCCGTCGGTGCCGCCGGCCGACCCGCGCGGCTGGCTGATCACGGTGGCCTGGCGGCGGTTCCTCGACGAGACCCGCGCCGACACCGCCCGCCGCCGGCGCGAGGACCGGGCCCACCTCGACCCGCCGCCCGGCCCGGTGCCGTCCGGCGACGACACACTGCGGCTCTACTTCCTGTGCGCCCACCCGTCACTGACCCCCGCGTCGGCGGTCGCGCTCACCCTGCGTGCTGTCGGCGGTCTCACCACCCGGCAGATCGCCGCCGCCTACCTGGTGCCCGAAACGACCATGGCACAGCGGATCAGCCGGGCGAAGAAGACGATTGCCGGGGTACGGTTCGACAAGCCCGGCGACGTGTCCACCGTCCTGCGGGTGCTGTACCTGGTCTTCAACGAGGGGTACACCGGCGACGTCGACCTGGTCATCGAGGCGATCCGGCTGACCCGACACCTGGCCGCCGTCCTCGACCACCCCGAGGTGCACGGGCTGCTCGCACTGATGCTGCTGCACCACGCCCGGCGCGCCGCCCGCACCACCGCACACGGCGCCCTGATCCCGCTCGCCGAACAGGACCGCACCCGCTGGGACACGAGCCTGATCACCGAGGGTGTGCGGATCCTCCAGACCGCCCTGTCCCGCGACCGGCTCGGCGAGTTCCAGGCCCAGGCCGCCATCGCCGCCCTGCACGCCGACGCCCCGACCGCGTCCTCGACCGACTGGGTCCAGATAGTCGAGTGGTATGACGAGCTGGCCCGCCTCACGGATAGTCCCGTCGTCCACCTGAACCGCGCGGTAGCCGTCGGCGAGGCGGACGGCCCCCGGGCGGGCCTGGCCGCCCTGGCGTCCCTCGATCCGGATCTGCCCCGCTATCAGGCGGTCGCCGCCTACCTCCAGGAACGTGCCGGGTCCCGGGAGACGGCGGCCCACCTGTACGCCGAGGCGGCCCGCCGAGCCACCAACACCGCCGAACGTGACCACCTTCTCCTCCAGTCCGCCCGCCTCAACCACCCACCGCCGAGTTCCAGCACTCCCAGCACCTGAACGACGTTCAACAACGGCCCCGCGGCGCCTGCGCCTCCGAACCGCTCGCGGTTCAAAAGCCCTCGGACCTCGGCGGCCCCCGGCCGATCTCTCGGACGTCTTGCAGCGTTTTGAGCCCTCTCCTCGGCCGTCGGCTCACGCGAGTGCTCGCTTCCGCGCCGATCTTGAAGGATTGATCGACCACCGGACCCGATGGTCGATCAATCCTTCAAGATCGCAGCTGGGGCCCACGTGGGGATTGGCGCGAGTGATCCGGCAGCGAAGGACAAGGCTCGGCTCGGTGGAAAGGCGACCAAGATCGCGGGATTGGTGGTCGGCGGCGGGGAAGGCGGTCGAGGAGAAGGTGCCTCTCGGTGACTGCTGACGGTCAGGGCGCGTGGATCTATCAGGAATCGAGAAGGTTCGGGGCGGCGGGGGTGGATAGCGTGGGAGGCGTGATCATCTGGCGAAGGGGATGGTGAGGTAGATGGCGTCGGAGGACGGGTTCTCGGCTGCGGAGCGGGCCGCGATCAAGGAGCGGGCGACCGAGCTGAAGACTGCCGGGCGGCGGGGGAAGGCCGCGGAGAAGGCGGCGGCTGAGGCCCAGGACGTGCTGGACAAGATCGCGGCGATGCCGGAGCCGGACCGGGGGCTGGCCGAGGGGCTGCACGCGCTGGTCACCGGGACGGTGCCCGAGTTGGCGCCGAAATTGTGGTACGGGCAGCCGGCGTACGCCCGCAATGGCAAGGTTTTGTGCTTTTTCCGTAGTGGCCTGGGGGACAAGGAACGCTACTCGACGTTCGGCTTCTCGTCGGCGGCGAAACTCGACACCGGGCACGGGCTGTGGGCCACCTCGTTCGCCCTGACCGAACTCACCGACCAGGCCGCGGCGGAGATCCGCGAACTGCTGCTCCGGGCCTTGGCGTGACCGGACGGCCCGGAGCCGGATCGCTCAGGGGGTAGTGACCGTCAGTAGGCGCAGGGCCCGGGTCACGTGGCCCTCGGTGACGGCCAGGGCCCGGGCCGCGGTGTCCGGGGCGGTGCCGGACAGCAGGGTCAGCAGGGCCACCTTCGCGTCGCCGTCGGCGGCCAGCAGGGCCCTGCGGCATTCGGGCTGGCCGGCGCCGCTCGCCTCGGCCAGGATGCGGAGCTGGCGGTCCTTCAGTTTCGCGTTGGTGGCCAGCATGTCGGTCATCAGGTTGGAGTAGGTGCGGCCCAGGCGGACCATCGTCGCCGTGGAGAAGGCGTTCAGGATCAGCTTCTGGGCGGTGCCCGCCTTCATCCGCGTCGAACCGGTCAGCACCTCCGGGCCGGTGTCGGGGGCGATGTGCACGTCCACCAGCGGGGCGATCGGGGACGCCGGGTTGGCGGAGATCAGGACGGTCCGGGCGCCTTTCGCGCGGGCGGTGGTCAGGGCAGCGCGGACGTACGGCGTACGGCCGCTGGCTGTGACACCGACGACCACGTCTCCCGCCTCGACCTCCGCCACCACCGCGGAACCGGCGTCCTCATCGTCCTCAGCCGTCTCGGACGGCCCGGTCAGCGCCGGAATGCCACCGGCGATGTGCGCCACCACCCGATCGGGGGTCAGGCCGAAGGTGGGGATCAGCTCGGCCGCGTCGAGCACCGCGATCCGGCCCGACGTGCCCGCCCCGACATAGTGCACCCGGTTGCCCGAGGACAGGGCGGTCACCGCCAGTTCCACCGCGGCGGCTACCTGCGGTAACACCTCGGCCACCGCCTCCGGGACCCGGCAGTCCTCCGAGTTGATCAGGCGCAGCAGGTCGGGTGTGGACAGGCGGTCCAGGTCGGTGCTGCGCGGATTGCGCTGCTCGGTGCGGGAGAGGGCGTTTTCCGGGTGTGGCAACGGGATTCGTTCTTCCAGCGAGGGGGAGGCGGTCTGGGGCAGGAGCGGGTTGTCGACGGGCCTCACGGGCGCCTCCGATCGGGGCCGGGACGCTCCGGGTGCAGACGGCGATCACGGACCGCGGTGTACGTGGCGTCCAGCGCCGTCCTCGTCTCCTGATAGGTGCGCTGGGCCACCCCCACGAACACACAGTCGACCACGGTGAGCTGGGCCAGCCGGCTGGACATCGCGCCTGACCGGAATGTGGTTTCCCGAGCCGCGGTGGTCAGCACCAGATCGGCCACCGAGGCGATCGGTGACTTCGGGAAGTTGGTCAGCGCCACCGTCCGCGCGCCGTGCCGCCGGGCCTCGGTGAACGCGTCCACCGTGTCACTGGTGGCGCCGGTGTGCGAGATGGCGAACGCGACGTCCCGCTCGTCCAGCAGGGCGGCGCTGCTCAACGCCACGTGGGTGTCGCTCCAGGCGAACGCCACCCGGCCGATCCGGTGCAGCTTGTGCTGGAAGTCGGCGGCCACGAACGCGCTCGCGCCCACCCCGTAGATGTCCACCCGGCGGGCCGCGGCGACCACGTCGACGACCTGTTCGAGCACCGCGACGTCGATCTGGGAGGCGGTTTCCTCAACGGCGCGGGCATCCGCGAAGGCGATCTTCTCGACCACCTCGGCGAGGCTGTCACCGGGGCTGATGTCGCTGCCCGGCTGCTCGGCCGGGCCGGAGTGGCCGCCCGACTCGGAGGCCAGGGTGAGCCGCAGTTCGGAGTAGCCGTTGAAGCCCATCGCCCGGCAGAACCGGATCACCGTGGTCTCGCTGGAGCCGGCCCGCTCGGCGAGATCGGTGATGGTCAGCCGGGCCGCACCACCCGCCTCGTCGATGATCACCTGGGCGACCCGCTGCTCAGCCGGGGAGAGGGACGGCAACAGCCCGCGCGCACGGATCACCGTGGCGGCCGTGCCGCGCTTCCGGTCAGTCATGGAGAAAACTTTCCTTTGCTCGCCGCAGATCGTCAATATTCTTCATTCATGGGTACGGCGATGGTCATCGGAGTCGACGCGGGCGCCACCACGACCCGCTGCGTGATCACGACGATCGACGGCACAGTGGTGGGCCGCGGCACAGCCGGAGGCGCGAACCGCAACAGCAGCGGCGGCGCGGTGAGCACGATCCTGACCACGGCGATCACCGAGGCGCTGGATTCCGTGGGATCCCCGGGACCGCGGTGGTCGCCGGGGTCGCTGGAGTCGCCGAGGCGTCCGGGCCTGCTCGACCGAGGCGCGATCGTGGCCGGTGTCCTCGGCGCGGCCGGGTCGTCGGGTGCCGGGCGGGCGGCCTTCCGGGAGGCGGCGGAGACGGCCTGGCGGGCGGCCGGCCTGACCGGCCGGCTGACGACCGTCACCGACCTGGAGGTGGCGTTCGCGGCCGGCACACCGGAGCCGAACGGCGTGCTGCTGCTGTCCGGGACGGGAGCGCTGGCCGCCCGGTTCAGCGACGGCGTCCTGGAACGGCGGTGCGACGGTTACGGCTGGCTGCTCGGCGACGAGGGTTCCGCGGTGTGGATCGCGGTACGTGCGCTGCGGGCGGCACTGGCCGCCTTGGACGGCCGCGGCGAGCCGACATCCCTGGTCGAGGCAGCCGCCGAACACTTCCTGTCGAAGTCTGCCGGATACGCCGCGACGACATCCGGTGGAGGCTTCGCGCCGGTACCCGGAGACAGCGTCGCAGCGGCTTGCGATGGCGTCCGCGAGCCGACGCCCGGCGGCCGAAGGGAAGGGGCGGACGGTACGGCGAGCGCGATCCCGGAGAAGGGGGCCGCCCGTGAGGAGACGGCGCAGGCGTTGATCGCGGCCACCTTTGCGGTGCCGCCGGCTGAGTTGGGCCGGTTCGCGCCCGCGGTGAGTGCTGCCGCCGAGCGGGACGACGCGGTGGCCGCGCGGATCTGTGCCGCGGCCACCGGTCGCCTCCTGCACACCTTCGACAGCGCTGGGCCGCCACCCGGCGCGGTCGTGGTGCTGGCCGGTTCGGTGCTGCTCAACCCCGGTCCGGTCGCCCGGCAGGTGCGCGCGGGCCTGCTGGCCCGCACCGGCGCCGAGCCCCGGCAGGCGCGTGACGGCGCCGCCGGGGCCGCCGCCCTGGCCCTCTCCTGGATCACCGGCGCCCCCGTGTCGCCGGTGATCCATACCCGGTTGACCGGCTGAACGCCGAACCGGGAGAAGAGGGTGGCCCGCCGGAAACCGGGCCGGTGGGAAAGCGCGATCCGGTGGCGGGTGAGCCGGGAGGAAGGCGCGGTCGAACGCGGACCGGGACGGTAGGAGAGCGCGATCCGTCGGCGTCGTGGCCGGGTGGTGCGGGCCGGCCACTATGAGCCTGGCCGGGAGTAGAGGAGGTAGCGGCGGCGACGGCGGTCGAACGTGGCCAGTTCGGTCGTCCACGCGCCGGTCACCTCGGCGGTGCCGGCCCCGGCGTCGATCATGGTGCGCAGGCGGGGGGAACCGGTCAGCAGGTCGATGAAATAGCGGGTGCCGCCGTCCACCCGCCAGCTGAACGCCGGCGAGCGGCGCGCCTCCACCAGCATGGCCACGGCGGTGCGGATGGGGTCGTACACCATCGGGTCGATGACTTTGACCTCTACGCCCGCGCACAGCTGGTTGGCGAACTTGTTGAACGTGGGCGTGAAGTACGCCTCGCGGAACCGGACCCCGGGCAGGTCCAGCGCGGACAGCCGGTCGCCCCAGCGGTAGTCGAAGCCGGGGCCGCCGATCAGTTCGAACGGCAGGGTGGTGCCGCGCCCCTCGGAGAGCGCTGCCACCCCCTCGAACATGCCGGTTCCGGGGTACACCAGGGCGGTGTCGGGAGTGGGCATGTTCGGGCTGGGCGGCACCCACGGCAGATTCAGGTCGCGGCCGAACATGCGCCCGTGCCAGCCCTCGCATCTGATCACGGTCAGGTCGGCTCGACCGGACAGGAACTCGCCGTTGTAGAAGCGGGCCAGTTCACCCACCGTCATCCCGTGCTGCTGCACGATCTTGAGGCGGCCTACGCCTGAGGTGTACCCGTCGGTCATCATCGGGCCGTGACACCCGCCGCCGGCCGGGTTGGGGCGGTCCAGGACCACATACCGCAGGCCTAGGCGGGCGGCGGCGGCCATCGAGTCGTACAGCGTGTAGATGTAGGTGTAGAACCGGGCGCCCACGTCCTGGATGTCGAAGACGACGGTACGCACCCCGGCCGCGGTGAACATCCGCTCCCACTTGGCCTGATCGGCCAGGTAGGCGTCATAGACGGTCAGCCCGGTGCGGGCGTCGGTGCCGGTGCCCTCCGAGCCGCCGGCCTGCGCCGAACCTCGGAAACCGTGTTCCGGGCCGAAGATCCCGCCGATGGTGACCCCGTCGGCGTGCATCCGGTCGACGAGGTGCCGGTAATCGCGATCCACACCGGTCGGGTTGGAGACGACACCGACACGTGTCCCGCGGACGGCGGCCCATCCGTCGTCCGCGAGCTTCTCCAAGCCGGTCCGCAGTGGCCTGCCGACGCTCACCGGGACCGGCATCAGGACTCCCGCCCCGCCGGCCAGCAGCGCCCGGCGGTTCACTTCACCCCCCAGGACAGGCCATGGCCGTACGGGTGATACCCCGGTATGGCCACGGGAAGCTTTCCGCGCGGTGGTATGACTCCGGTCAGGGCCTTGGCGAGCGATCGCATCGAGACATCCGTGTAGCCGTAGGTGGCGAGACAGGTGGTGACGCCGGGCAGCGTGGTGAGATCGTGCGGATTACGGACGGCCACCACCACGACCGGCTGCCCGGTGGCGATCAGGGCCGCGACCAGCGCCTGCTGCCCGCCGTTGCTGAGCACCACGGTCAGGTCGTGCGCACGGGCCGCGTCCGCCGCCTGCTCCGGGGTGGGTGTGGGCAGGGCGGTGGCGCCGAGTTCCCGGGCCAGCACCGGCAGGGTGTCGTACGTGCTGGAGGTCCATCCGGTGACCAGGACCTTCTTCTCCGCCGCGCGGTAGGGGAGCAGGCCGGCGTCGTTGCGCAGAGCGGTCACCGTGCGGTCGGTGACGGCTTGAGCGGTACGCCGGTGGGCCGCCGCCCCGACCACCCGCTCGGCCACGTCCGGGTCGACGGGGGTCCACGTGAGCAGGCCACGCTTCTGCTTGAGAGCGAGGATCCGGCGCACCGACTCGTCGATGCGCGACTCGGTGAGCTCCCCGCCGGCCACCGCGCCGAGCACCGCGTCGACGGCCAGTTCCAGGGTCGGTGGCATGAGCAGCACGTCGATCCCGGCTTTCAGGGCCAGCACCGGCACCCGCTCATCGCCGTATTTCTCCCGCACACCGGCCATCTCCAGCGAGTCGGAGACGATCACGCCGCGGTAACCGAGTTCGCCGCGCAGCAGCCCGGTGATGATCGGTTTCGACAGCGTGGCCGGGTCGCCGGACGCATCGAGCGCGGGCACCACGATGTGCGCGCTCATGATCGTGTCGGCGCCGGCGGTGATCGCGGCCCGGAACGGTGGCGCGTCGATCCGCTGCCACTCCTGCCTGGTGTGGTTGATGACGGGCAGTCCGGTGTGGCTGTCGGTGGCGGTGTCGCCGTGCCCGGGGAAGTGCTTGGCGGAGGCGGAGATCCCGGCGCCGCGCTGGAAACCGTGGATCTGGCTCGCGGTGAGGGTGCCGGCCAGGGGCGGGTCGCTGCTGAACGAGCGGACCCCGATCACCGGGTTGGCCGGGTTCACGTTGACGTCGGCGACCGGGGCCCAGGCCTGCCGGATGCCGACCGCGCGCAGTTCGGTGCCGGTGACCTGCCCGGTCCGGTAGGCGTCGGACGGGCTGCGGCCGGCGCCGAGAGGCATCCCACCGGGAAAACGGGTGGCCGGGGCGGGCATCCGGGTGACGACGCCGTGCTCCTGGTCGGTGGAGATGGAGAGCGGTATCCGGCCGGCCGCCTTCTGCAGACCGTTGCTGAGGCCGGCGATCTGGCGCGGGTTCTGCAGACTGTTCGTCCAGGAGAAGTAGACGATGCCGCCGAGGTGGTATTTGGCCACCACTTCGGCGGGGGTGCTGACCCCGTACAACCGCTGGTTCTCGGTTGAGGGACTGGTCGCCTCGCTGCCGTAGACGTAGGTGCTGAACAGCTGGCCGACCTTCTCCGGCAGCGTCATCCCCGCGAGTAGCGCGTCCACCGGGTTGGGCTTCGCGGCCACCGGGGCGGGGATCACGACCCCCAAAGCGGCGACGGCGAGGAAAGCGACCGTATGCGTTCGCATGATGTCGGAAGGTAGCCGGGTGCCCGCCGGATGGCAATAACCTTCACTCCTCTTGCGAGTCGTGAAGGAAACATTCATCCTCGACAGGTCGGCGTATTGAGAGGCGTTGATGATCAAGTTGCGGTTCGTGGTGTACGGCGTGGTGGCCGGACTGGTCGCCGGTGCTCCCGCGCCGGCCGCCGCCATGGTCCGGCCGGAGGTGCTCCGCCCGGGTAGCCCCCGCCAGGCCGGACTGCTGGCCGGCCCGGTCGAGGCCCTGCCCGCGATCGCCGCGTCATACCTGAGGCCTACGGAGGATCATCCCGATCACCCCACGTACGCGGGTGCGACGGTGCTGGCCGCCCGCAACGGGGTGGTGGTGTCCCGGTTCGCTGTCGGGGACGCGGTCCGCTACGCCTCACCGGCCAGCGAACTGCCTCCGGAGCGGCGGGTTCCGGCCCGGGTGGACACGCTGTGGGACGTCGCGTCGATCTCCAAACTGTTCACCACGATCGTCGTACTGCAGCAGGTGGAGAAGGGCCGGGTGGAGCTGGAGGCGCCGGTCACCAGATATGTGCCGGAGTTCCCGACCGCCGGGGTCACTGTGCGTCACCTGCTCACTCACACCTCGGGTTTGCCGGCTTTCCTCCCGTTCTACTCCCTTCATTCCACGCCTGAGCTACGGCTAGCCGCCGCTTTGCGCACGCCGGTCACCGCCGGGACTACGCCCGGTAATCAGTACGTCTACTCCGACATCGGCCTGATCGTGCTCGGAGTGATCGCCGAACGGGCCACCGGTAGACCACTCGACGAGGCCGTCCGGGCCGGGGTGACCGGGCCGTTGCGGATGCATGACACCGGATACAACCCGCCGATCACCGACCGGGTCGCCGCCACCGAGTATCAGCCGTACGTCGGCAGGGGTATGGTCCGCGGTCAGGTCCACGACGAGAACGCCTGGTCCCTGGGTGGAGTGGCCGGTCATGCCGGGGTCTTCTCCACCGTCGACGACCTGGCGATCCTCTGTCAGACCCTGCTCAACGGCGGGGTGTACCGGGGTATGAGAATCCTGTCCGAGCGGATGATCCGCCGGGCGCTGGTGAACTACAACGCCGATCTGCTGGCGCAGTACCCGGAGGCGAGCCGTGGGCTCGGCTTCGAGCTGGCCAAACACTGGTACATGGACGGTATGACGTCCCCGTTCACCTTCGGGCACACCGGGTTCACCGGGACCTCGGTCGTCATCGATCCGCTCGACCGTTCGTTCCTCGTCCTGCTCAGCAACCGGGTGCATCCGGACCGGGCGTGGGGCACCAACAACGCGGCCCGCCGGGCGCTGGCCAGGGCCTTCGCCGCCGCGCACCCGATCGCCGGCCCGGCGAGGGAAAAGCAGCAGGAGACGGGAACGGCGACGGCGGTAGAGGCGGAGACGGCACCGGCGGTGGGGGAGGTCGCGGCGGTGCCTGCGGTGGGGGAGGTCGCGGCGGTGCCTGCGGTGGGGGAGGTCGCGGCGGTGCCAGTGGTGGGGGAGGTCGCGGCGGTGCCAGCGGTGGGGGAGGCCGCGACGGCACCGGCGGCGGGGGAGAAGGAGCGGGCGGAAGCGCGGACGTGGCGGACCGACCTGCAGGACGGGGCGGTCATGACACTCACCGCACGCCTGGGCCGGGGAGACCTCCTACTGTGGTACGACACCGAGCCCACCGTCGACCACCTGACCATCGAGTCCACCACCGACGGGCGGACATGGGCACCGGTGTCTCTCATACTGCGGTCCGGGCGGGAGACGATCACCGCGGAAACTCTGAGCGGGTTCGGGGGACGGCACTGGTGGACGGCTGATCCGGGCGTACCGCCGGGGACGGTCCTGCGTTTCTCCTATCGCACCGACGCGGCCTCCCAGGGACGTGGGGTTCTGGTGGCCGGCCTCGGCGCGGTGGAGTCGGCCGACGGCTGGACCCGTCAACCGGATCGGGCCGACGGCTGGACCCGTCAACCGGATCGGACCGACGGCTGGGCCCGCCGGCCGGGATCGGACTGACGGATGGACCCTTCAACCGGATCGGACCTGAACATGTCATCTGCGATCGGCCGGCGTGGCCTGCTTCTCGGCACGGCCGGTGTCCTCGGCGGCTGCGCGATGGGCGGTGGCGGCGGTGACACCGACGGCGCCAAGGGTGAGACCAGCGCGGCGAACCCGCTGGGGGTGAAGGACGACGCCGCCCTCGAGGTGGTGATCTTCAACGGCGGGTTCGGGGAGGACTACGCCAAGGCGCACCAGGAGATGTACCGGCAGCGGTATCCGAAGGCGCAGATCAAGCACTCGGCCACCCAGCAGATCGCCGAGACGCTGCAACCCCGGTTCGTGGCCGGTGACCCGCCGGACGTGGTGAACAACTCCGGCGGCAGCCAGATCGACTTCAACGGCCTGGTGGCCCAGAACGCGCTCGCCGACCTGGGTGAACTGCTCGACGCCCCGAGTCTCGACGACCCGGCGAAGAAGGTTCGCGACACTCTGCTGCCCGGAATCGTGGACGTGGGATCGTACGACGGCAGATTCCTGTCCTTGAATTACGCCTATTCGGCCTACGGCATCTGGTACTCCCGCAAGCTGTTCGAATCCCGCGGCTGGGAGTATCCGAAGACCTGGGACGAGATGATCAATCTCTGTAGGACGATCAAGGCGGCGGGCATCGCTCCGTGGACCTATCCGGGCAAGCACTCGCGTTACATGAGCTGGCCGATCCTGGCCGCGGCGGCCAAACTCGGCGGCCCCGAGGTGATCCTGGCCATCGACAATCTCGAACCGAACGCCTGGAAGAACCCGGCCGTCGTCGCCGCCGCGGAGGCGTATTACCAGCTCGCGGTGGACGGATTCCTGCAACCGGGCGCCGCCGGCATGGACCACGTCCAATCGCAGACCGAATGGTGCCGGGGCAACGCCGCCTTCCTGTCCTGCGGCTCCTGGCTGGAGAACGAGCAGAAAGCCGTCACCCCGCCGGACTTCCGGATGGCGGTCGCCCCGACGCCGTCGTTGACAAAATCGGACAGATTGCCGTACGAGACATTCCGCGGCACCGGCAGCGAGCCCTTCATCGTGCCCGCCAAGGGCAGGAACGTGCGCGGTGGACTGGAGTATCTGCGGGTCATGCTGTCGCAGGCCGGCGCCTCCGACTTCACCCGCCGGGTCAGCAGCCTGACCTGCGTGCGGGGCTCCAGCGCCGGCCTGTCGCTGGGCCCCGGGCTCACCTCGGTCACCGAGTTGATCGAGGCGTCCGACGGCGGCGCTTTCACCTGGCTGTACAACTCGTACTACCGCAAGCTCGAACGGGAACGGGTCGACGGGGCCTGCGCCGAACTGTTCGCCAAACGGATCAACGCCGCCCAGTGGTGCGACACCGTGCAGAAGTCGGCCGACGAGTTCGCCCGGGACCCGGCGATCAAGAAGTACAAGCGGACCTGACGTGCGGCGACTGTTCATCGTCACGTTCCTGATCCCGCCGATCCTGCTGTACGGGCTGTTCGTGGTCTCGCCGTACGCGCAGGCCTTCCAGATCGCCGGCACGAACTGGAGCGGGCTGTCTCCGACGTTCGAGTTCGTCGGCCTGGACAATTTCCGGCGGCTGCTCGGCGACGGCTACTTCTGGAACGCGCTCTCCCACAACGGCCTGCTGCTGGTGATCCTGCCGGTGGTGACGATCCTGCTCGGGCTCTTCTTCGCGTCGATGATCACGGTTCACGGCGTACGCGGCGCGGGTCTTTACCGGGTTGTCTTCTTCTTCCCCCAGGTGCTCTCGGTGGCGATCATCGGAGTCCTGTGGAAGGAGATGTACGCCCCGCACACCGGCATGATCAACGGCCTGCTCCGGGGCGTGGGCCTCGACGGCCTCGCGATGGCCTGGCTCGGTGATCCACGATTCGCGTTCTGGTGTGTGCTGACCGTCCTGATCTGGATGAACGTCGGCTTCTACGTCGTCCTGTTCAGCGCCGCCATGCAGGCCATACCCCGCGAGTTGTACGAGGCGGCGGCGCTCGACGGCGCGGACCGGCTGACCACCCTGGTCCGGATCACCGTGCCGCTGCTCTGGGACACCATCCAGGTCGCCTGGGTCTACCTGGCGATCATCGCCATCGACGGGTTCGCCATCGTGCAGATCCTCACCGACGGCGGCCCCAGCTCCTCGTCCGACGTGGTCGGCCTGCGGCTCTACAAGACCGCTTTCGGCGACGGCCAGTTCGGGTACGCCAGCGCCATCGGTGTCGCGATGTTCTTCCTCACGCTCACCGTGGCCGCGATGTTCCTCCAGGTCACCCGGCGTGAACGGGTCGAGTTGTGAAGCGGATCCCGCACGTCTTCCTGGCCGTGTGGGCGCTGCTCACCACACTGCCGCTGGTGTGGGCGGTGCTCAGCTCGTTCAAGAGCGACGACGAGATCCTCACCGACCCGTGGAGCCTGCCGTCCCGGCTGCGCTGGGAGAACTGGGCCCGCGCGTGGACGTCGGCGCACATCGGCCAGTACTTCCTGAACAGTGCCGTGGTGGTCACCGGCGCCCTCACCCTGACCATGCTGTTCGGGGCGATGGCGGCGTACGTGCTGGCCCGCTACAAGTTCCGTGGCAACCGGATCGTCTACTACGCGTTCGTCGGCGGCATGATGTTCCCGGTCTTCCTGGCCCTGGTGCCGCTCTTCTTCGTGGTCCGCAACCTGGGGCTGCTCGGCACCCTGCCCGGCCTGACCCTGGTGTACGCGGCGTACTCCCTGCCGTTCACGGTGTTCTTCCTGACCGCGTTCTTCCGGACCCTTCCCGGTACGGTCGCCGAAGCCGCCATGGTCGACGGGTGCGGCCACTTCGGGCTGTTCTTCCGGGTGATGCTGCCGATGGCACGTCCCGGGCTGATCAGTGTCGGCATCTTCAACTTCCTGTTCCAGTGGAACCAGTACGTGCTGCCGATCGTGCTGATGCAGGGCGAGGGTGCCGAGGACCGGTGGGTGCTGGCGCAGGGGCTGACCGCGCTGGCCGTCAACGAGGGGTATCAGGGCGACTTCAGCGGCCTGTTCGCCGGGATGACCATCGCCATGCTGCCGGTCCTGTTCGGCTATCTGCTCTTCCACCGTCAGGTCCAGGCCGGGCTGTCGGCCGGCCAGCTCCGCTGATCTCCGCTCCACCTCACCGTCGCGGTCGCCGCGGTGCCCGAACCGGTCCGGCGGGTGACGGCTGGAACGTCTTCGACTTCCTCGTCATCGCCGCGGTCTTCCTGCCCGGCCTGCACGGTGACGCGGCGACCCTGCGGGTGATCCGGATCGCGCGGGTGGTCCGGCTGGTGCGGTTCTCGCCCGGCCTGCGGACCATCGTCTCGGCACTGCTGCGCAGCCTGCCCGGTGTCGGCGGCTTCCTGGCCCTCGCCCTGGTTCGACCGGATCGTGATCAGCCAGCGGCTGGACGACCCGCGGACCGCGATCACCCAGCTGGAACGCGACCTCAAGATCGATCGTCAGCCGTGAGAACGACCGGCGCCGCCCCCGGCCACCGGCTGGATCACGCCCCACCTCCACCGGATCCCGCCGCACGGAACCTAGAGTGGCGGGATGGCCACCTTCGTGCTGATCCACGGTGCCGGTGACGTCGGCTGGTACTGGCATCTCGTCGAGGCCGAACTGCGCGCCCTCGGCCACGACACCGTCGCCCCGGACCTGCCCTGTGACGACGACTCGGCGGGCCTGACCGAATACACCGACGCGGTGGTGACGGCGATCGGCGACCGGACCGGCGGCCTGGTCGTCGTCGGGCAGTCGCTCGGCGGATTCACCGCCCCACTCGTCTGCGAACGGGTGCCGGTCGACCGCCTGGTGCTGGTGGCGCCGATGATCCCCGCGCCGGGCGAGGCGGTCACCGACTACTTCACCGACACCGGCTATGTCGACGTGTCCTCCGACGACCCCTTCTACCAGGACGTGCCGGCCGAGCTGAAGGCCGAAGCGCGCCGCCGGGGCCGGGCGCAGTCCGAGGCGCGGCTGGGCGAGCCCACGCCGATGCGGGAGTGGCCGGCCGTACCCACGAGGGTGGTGATCTGCCGGGACGACCGTCTCTTCCCGCCTGACTACCTGCGACGGGTCGCCCGGGAGCGGCTCGGGGTGACACCGGTCGAGATCGACGGCGGGCACACTCCCGCGCTGAGCCGCCCGCGGACGCTCGCTCATTGCCTGCGGTAGCGGTAGTGGTGGACGGCGAGGCCGGTGCCGGCGGCCAGGGCCACCAGACCGAACCCGGCGCCGATGAACTCGTTGCCGGTGATCGAGGCGACCGCGTTGGCGGCCAGCCCGACGATCAGCAGCACCCAGAGGACCGGACGAAGTCTCGCGTTGTCGTTCATGGGTTCCACGCTACGAATCCGGGCCGGCCGGGAACATCCCGCAGGATGTACTCATGAAGGTATAGCCAGCGCTACTGTGCCGGCCCGGGCCGCTCATTATCGTCTGACGCATGCGGATCAGGCGGGCTCGACTCATCGAGCGGTTGCGCGTGGTCGTCGACGGACTGGAACACCTCGTCGGCGGTCTCGGCACCGCTCTTCTGGCGCTGCTCGCGCTGGCCTGGACGCTGCTGGTGGCCGCCGCGTCGGTGCTCGGCGTCGGGCTGCTGCTCGCGCCGACCGTGCCCCGGATCACCCGCGCGGTCGCCGACCGGGAGCGCGCCCGCCTCACCCGCTGGGGCCCGCCGGTGGTCGGGCCACCACCGCTGCCCGCCACCACCCGCGAGGCGCTGCGCGACCCGGCGGTGCGGCGGGAGACGGCCTGGATGACCGGGCACGGCACCATCGGCCTGCTGCTCGGCGCGATCGGCATCTCGATGCCCGTCTACGCGGTGGAGTATGCGTCGTTCCCTCTCTGGTTCCGCGCCCTGGCACCCGAGGAGGGCGGCCCGGGTTTCGTGGTGTGGCGCATCGACGGGTTCGCCGACGCCGCGGTGGTCTGGGCGATCGGCGTGGTCTTCGCCGTCCTCACCGTGGTCCTGTGCCCGCCGCTCGCCCGGCTCCAGGCACTGCCCGGCCGGCGGCTGCTCGCCCCACCCGACGGCGTCGACCTCAACCTGCGGGTCGCCGAGCTGACCGCCACCCGCGCCGCCGCCCTCGACGCGCACGCCGTCGAGCTGCGCCGGATCGAGCGCTCGCTGCACGACGGCACCCAGAACCGTCTCGTCGCGCTGAACGTGATGATCGGTGCCGCCCGGCGCGCCCAGCAGCGCAACCCGGCCGCGGTCGCCGACATCCTGGACCGCGCGCAGGAGGCCACCGAGCAGGCCCTCGCCGAGCTGCGGTCGGTGGTCCGCGGCATCCTCCCGCCGGTGCTCGACGACCGCGGCCTGTCCGGGGCGCTGGCCGGGCTGGCCGGGAGCTGCCCGGTCCCGTGCACGTTGGAGGTCGATGTGCCCGGCCGGTGCGCGGTGTCGGTGGAGGCGACCGCCTACTTCGTGGTGGCCGAGGCACTGACCAACGTGGCCAAGCACAGTGGGGCGACGTCGGCGCGGGTGGCCGTCCGGCGCGCCGGTGACCGGCTGCTGCTGAGCGTCACCGACGACGGTAAGGGCGGCGCCGACGAGACCGGCGGCAGCGGGCTGGGCGGGATCCGGCAGCGGGTGGCCGCCTACGATGGCCGCTTCGTGATGTCGAGCCCGGTCGGCGGGCCGACCAGGATGGACGTGGAGCTGCCGTGCGGATCGTGATCGCTGAGGACGACGCCCTGCTGCGCGAGGGGCTGGCACTGCTGTTGCGGGCCGAGGGCCTGGACGTGGTGGCCACCACCGACTCGCCCGGCCCGTTCCTCGCCGCGGTCGGCGAGCACCGGCCCGATGTCGCGATCGTCGACGTGCGGATGCCGCCGACACACACCGACGAGGGCATCGTGGCCGCCGTCGAGGCCCGCAAACGGCAGCCGGGTCTGGCCGTGCTGGTGCTGTCCGCCTACGTCGAGCAGGCCTTCGCCACCGATCTGCTGTCACACGGCTCGGCCCGCCTGGGATACATGCTGAAGGAACGTGTGGGCCGGGTCGACGAGTTCATGGCCGCGCTGCACCGGGTCGCCGACGGTGGCACGGCCGTCGACCCCGAGGTGATCGGCCAGCTCCTGGCCCGCACCCGCCCGGACAGCCCGATCAGCCGGCTCAGCGCCCGCGAGCGTGACGTGCTCGCCCTGATGGCCGAGGGCCTGGGCAACTCGGCGATCGCGGAGCGGCTGGTCGTCACCGACGGGGCCGTGCACAAACACATCCGCAGCATCTTCGCCAAACTCGGCCTGGCCCCGGACGACCGCGCCGACCGCCGGGTCACCGCCGTCCTGCACTACCTCGACGACCAGCGGAGGTAGTGCTGGCTATACCCCGACTGGGCAGCACGCTTCATTTCGGCTGATCGATCCGCGCAGAAGACTCTCCGGTGAACGAGAAGTCCATCGAGAGGCCGAAAAGATGTCCAACCCGAGCGAGCCCGCGGTCCGTGTGCACGGGCTGACCCGCGTGTACCAGGCGGACGGCGAACCGGTGCGCGCCCTGTCCGGAGTCGGCGCGACCTTCGACCGCGGCACCTTCACCGCGATCATGGGTCCGTCCGGCTCCGGCAAGAGCACCCTGCTGCAGACCGCCGCCGGACTCGACCGGCCCACCGAGGGCAGCGTGTGGATCGGCGGCACCGAACTCAACCGGCTGTCCGAGACCGGACTGACCGAGTTGAGGCGCGACCGGATCGGATTCGTCTTCCAGGCGTTCAACCTGATCGGCGCGCTCACCGTCGCCGAGAACATCCTGCTCCCGCTGAAACTGGCCGGTGCACGCCCCGACGACGCGTGGATCAACGCGGTCGTCGAGCGGGTCGGCCTCGGCACCCGGCTGACGCACCGGCCGTCCGCGCTCTCCGGCGGCCAGCAGCAGCGGGTCGCCATCGCCCGGGCCCTCGCCGCCCGCCCCGAGGTCATCTTCTGCGACGAGCCGACCGGCGCACTGGACACCAACACCGCGGCCGAGGTGCTCCTGCTGCTGCGCGGCATCGTCGACGAGCACGGCCAGACCGTCATCATGGTCACCCACGACCCGGTGGCCGCGTCCTACGCCGACCGGGTCATCGTCCTCGCCGACGGCCACATCGTGCACGACATGCCCCAGCCGGGCGCCGTCCGCATCGCCGAACACCTGGCCACCCTGGGCCGCCGCCCGTCCGCCACGACCGGAGCGCTCCGATGACCGCGCTCGCCGCGCGGATGCTGCGGCACCGGCCCGGGGCGTCGGCCGCCACGCTGGTGGCGCTCGCCCTCGGGGCGCTGATCCTGACCGCGATGGGGGTGCTCGTCGAATCGGGGCTGCGCTACCGGGCGGAGCCGGTGCGGTATGCCGCCGCCGATCTGGTGGTGGCCCGGCCGGACACCACGTTCCACACGAAGGAGTTCGACGGCGAGGTCTACACCAGCACCGTCGCGCTGCCCGAGGGCGGCACCGTGCCCCTCGGCCTGGCCGGGCAGATCCTCGGCGCCGGTGGGGTGGCGACGGTGGCCGTGGACGAGGACGTTCCGGTGGTCACCCCGGACGGTGTGCCGGTGCCGGGGCGGGGCTGGGGGAGCGCGGTGCTCACGCCGTACCAGCTGATCGCGGGTGAGGCCCCGGCCGGTGATCGGCAGATCGTGATGACCGAGGGCGCCGCCGAGGTCGGGGAGACGGTGCCGCTGATGATCGGCGGGGTTCTCCGGCCGTACACGGTGAGTGGTCTGGCTCGTGGTCCCGCGGCGGTGTTCTTCACCGACAGCCGGGCCGCCGCCCTGTCGCCGCACGACGGCGCGGTGCGGGCCATCGGGGTGATCGCCGAACCGGGCACCGATGTCGGTGCCCTGCGTGACCGGATCGCCGGGATCGCCGGTGACGCCCGGGTGCTGACCGGCGCCGAGAGCGGGCTGGCCGAACGCTCCGAGGACCGGTCCGCCGCGTCGCTGCTGGTCCAGATCGGTGGGTCGTTCGGCGGCTACGTGATCATGCTGATCGTCTTCGTGGTCGCCGCGACCGTCGGCCTCAGCGTGCGGCACCGGCGCCGCGATCTGGCCCTGGTCCGTGCCGTGGCCGCCACCCCCGGCCAGGTCCGGCGCATGATCATGGTGGAGGCCGCGCTGGTCAGCGTGCTCGCCGTGCTCGCCGGGGTGCCGGCCGGGCTGGCCGCGGCCCGCTGGCTGACCACCGAACTGACCGGGCGCGGATTCCTGCCGGCCGGGTTCCCGATGCGGCCCGGCCTGCTCGCCGCACCGGCCGCCGCGGCGATCATCCTGCTCTCGGCGGTGCTCGCCGGGCTGCTGGCCGCCCGCCGGATCACCGGGATCCGGCCCGCCGAAACCCTCGGCGAGGCCGCGATCGAGCCACCCACCGCCGGCCGGCCGCGCATGATCAGTGGCCTGGTCGCACTGGTGTCGGCGATGTCGTCGGCGTTCGCCGCGGCCGTCACCGGCGGTCAGACCGCGATCGGCGCCGCGCTCGGCATGCTCTACCTGTTCGTGCTGGCGGTCGCCCTGCTCGCACCATGGATCAACACGGGCGCCGCCCGGCTGCTGGCCGGCCCGCTACGGACGATCTTCGGCGCCGGTGGGTACCTGGCCGCCGCCAACCTGCGGGCCAACGCCCGCGGCGGCGCCACCGTGCTGACCTCGCTGGTGCTGGCGGTCGGATTCGGCGGTTCGGTGTGGTTCCTCCAGAACAACCTGGAACGCCAGTCGGTCGCGCAGAGCCGGTCCGGGCTTCTCGCGACACGGGCGCTGGTCGCGGCCGCCGGGCTGCCCGGGTCGGCGGTGGCCGAGGTCCGGGCGATTGCCGGGGTACGCGCGGCGACCCCCGTCCAGCACACCGGCATCGTCGTGTCCATGATGGGCGACGGTGAGACGATCAGCGCCCGCGCCGTCGACCCGGCCGGACTCACCGGCACCCTCGACCTCGGGGTCACCTCCGGCGACCTGGCCGACCTGGCCGACGGCACCGTCGCCGTCTCCACCACCGTCGGCTGGAAACTCGGCGAGACGGTCGCGATCCGCCTCGGCGACGGAACCCCTGCCGACGTCCGGGTGGTCGCCACCTACCAGCGCGGACTCGGCTTCGGCGACGTCATCCTGCCGCGCGCCACGGTCGCCGGGCACACCGCCACCGGACTCGACGACGAGATCCTGATCAGCGCGCCGGCCACCCCCGCCGTGGACGCGGCACTGCGCTCGGTGGCCGCCGCCCACCCCGGCAGCAGCCTGATCGACACCTCCACCCTGACCGGCGGCCTGGCCCGGGACCTGGCACTCAGCGCCTGGCTCAACCGGCTGCTGATCGCGGTGATGGTCGGGTACACGGTGGTGGCCGCCGCGAACACGATGGTGATGGCCGCCCTGGCCCGCCGCCGTGAACTGGCCGTCCTGCGCCTGACCGGGGTCACCGCCCGCCAGGTCAAAAGCATGATCAACGCCGAGCAGGTGGGCTTGCTGGGGACCGCGATCCTGGTCGGGGGTGTGATCGCGGCGCTCACGCTGAGCAGTGTGGTCCGGGCGCTGACCGGAAGCCTCGTGCCGTACGTTCCCCCGCTGGGCTGGCTGACCGTCCTCGGCGGCACCATGATCCTGGCCCTGGCCACCACGATCCTGCCGGTCGCCCGCCTGCTCCGCGTCCCACCGATCGAGCACATGGGCATCAAGGAGTGAACGCGTCACCGGCCTCGTGCCGGGCGGAAATGTCGGTGGGTGGGGCTACGGTGCGGGCATCGGTCGGCCGGCTGCCCACCGCCGGGAGCCGGAGCCGGTCGGTATGGAGCCACTCTTCTGATCCGGGCACCTGGCTGAGGGCACACGGCGCTCATAGGATGCGGCGGTGAATTCACCTGATCGGCTCACCAGACTGTCGTTTTCGAATCTCGCCGCCATCGAGGATCCGCGGCCCCTGACCGATCTTCCGGGGCGGGTCTGGACCGAGAAGGAGTGGGCGCGGATCGAGCTCGGCTACGCCGCACAGGACATGGACGAGAAGTGGGACGTCTTCGCCGAGGACGCGGTCGTCTTCTTCCACCGGAGCTGGACGGGGTTCGGGATGTATGCCGTGACGTTCTCGCCGGTGGACGGTGGACGGCGGATCACCGAGGCGGTCACCGGGTCGGATCCGGCGCGGGGGCGGTATCACGGGGTGATGATCGAGCTTCTGGTCAGCGGGATCCTGCTGGGCGAACCGGCTGTGGAATTGCGGGCTGAGCTGACTTCGGTGCTGACCGCGGGGCGTGCCGATGTCCCGGCGGGGGCTGTCCTGCACAGCAGGATCGGGCTGCGGACCTGAGGGTTCAGCGAGACGGGTCGATCATGGTCATGCCGGCTACCGGGACGGTGTCGAACGTGGGCAGCAGGGCGGCTGCCTCGGCCAGGCCGATGGTTCGTTCGATCAGGTGCTGGGGTTGCAGGCGGCCCTGTTCGATCAGGGTCATCATCTCCGGGTAGTCGGCCGCGGCCATGCCGTGGCTGCCGAGAACGTCGAGTTCCCAGCCGATCACCCGGGCCATCGGGACCCGCGGGTGGCCGTCGACCGGGGGCAGCAGGCCGATCTGCACATGGCGGCCCTGGCGGCGCAGGCTGAGGATCGCGTCGGCGCAGGTCTGTTCGCTGCCCACCGCGTCGACCGAGGCATGACTGCCGCCGCCGGTGAGTTCGTGGACCGCGGCGGGAACGTCGATCAGGGAAACCGCGCCGGACAGCAGGGTGTGGTCGGCGCCCAGGGCGGCGGCTGCCGACAGGGCCGCCGGGTTGCGGTCGACGGCTATCACCCGGGCGCCCAGGGACTTGGCGATCATCACGGTGCTCAGGCCCACGCCGCCGGCGCCGAGAACGGTCAGCCATTCGCCGGGCTGGAGGCGGGCCCGGCCGGCCAGTGCCCGGTAGGCGGTGGCGAACCGGCAGCCCAGGGCGGCCGCCGCGGCGAAGTCGACGGTCGGGGGCAGGGCCACCAGGTTGGTGTCGGCGGCGTGCAGGGCCACCGACTCGGCGAACGAACCCCAGTGGGTGAAACCGGGCTGCTGCTGGTCGGGGCACACCTGCGCCCGGCCGTCACGGCACCACGAGCATCGGCCGCAGCCGCACACGAACGGCACCGTCACCCGGTCGCCGACGGTCCAGCGGGTCACGCCGGCGCCGACCGCGGAGATCACCCCGGCCAGCTCGTGGCCGGGCACGTGCGGCAGGGTGATCTCGTCGTGGCCGGCCCAGGCGTGCCAGTCGCTGCGGCACATGCCGGTGGCCTTCACCCGCACCACCACCCCGCCGTCGGGCGCGGCCGGTTCGGGCACCTCGCGGACGGCCGGCTGGGAACGGATGCTGTCGAAGATCACGGCGCGCACGCCGGTGAACCTACTCGATGCCGGTGCGGAACGTCAGGAGACCTCGAAGCGGAGCATCAGCAGAGCATCAAGAGATTCCCAGATCAGGCGGGGGTACGCGTCCCCCTCGTACACCTCGATCAGGTGGTCGGGTTCCGCGTCGGGCGACACGCAGTACCGCATCAGCTCACCTTCGCGGGCCACGATCAGCAGCCGGGTGGAGCCGATGTCGTGGGTCTCGTCCCAGTCCTCGACACCGTCGGGGGAGTCGGCGGATTCGGCGAGCGTCTCCATCTCCGACGGCCGACCGATCCCGAACTGGTCAGGCCCCCGGGACATGAACCCGGCGTGTGTCTCGCGCAGGAAAACCCGTACCGCGGCGGGAAAGGAATCCCAGAATCGGGGCTCGTCGCCGAAGCTGCCCGGGTCGAAGCCGATCCAGGTGATGACCGATTCGTGGATGCCGGTGACCACGTAGATCAGCACCGGAACCCCGTCGACGGCTCCCACCCGGACGTCGGCGAGCCGGTCCCGGAACATCGGCGCGAACCGGGGCAGGCGGTCCAGGATTCCGTCGTTCCAGAGCGACAGCGCCGTGGTACGCCGTACCACCGGATCGTCGGCATCAACGATCGGACGCCAGCTCGCCGGAATGACAGCGGTGTCGGATGGCCCGAGCAGCTCCGGCGACCACGCGGACAGTGTGCCGAGAATGTCGCTCACTGGCTGGCCAGCAGTTTCTGAATCAGGGCTTCCAGTTTGGGCCGTACCTCGTCGGCGAGTTTGATCTGGTCGTCCTGCCATTTCTTGTTGACGCCGCTCATGCCCCCGACGCTACGGGACTGCTTGGACAGATTCGCTTTGATCGACAGCCACTGGTAGTTCAGCGGGGCCCGGGTCACCGCGAACATGTTGCGGGGTGTCAGCTGGAGGAAGCCCTTCATCTGCATGATCTCGGTGAGCGGAATGATGTGGTCGGGAGTGACCCGCGGGTCGCCGTTCCTCTTCGCGCCGATGGTCAGGCCCGGATAGGCGTCGTCGGTGTCGCCGACTTTCGGCCGGGGCCGCCCGCGCAGCGTGACGTTGCCCAGCTCACCGGGGTTGTGGCTGCGCAGCGAGTCGTACAGTTTCCGGCCGTTGGCGTCCGACGGCGCCGGCCAGTTCTGCGCGGTGCTGGTCGGCCGGGGCGGTGGCGTCCACGTGTTCGGCAGCGCTTTCCGTGCCGTGTCGATGGCCTTTTCCCGCTCGGCCGTCGGCTTCTTCAGTTCGGGGCTGCCGGTCCGTTCGTCGGCCAGGTCCCGGATGGCGTCCAGACAGTTCTGCGCCGCCTTGGCGACCTTCGTCTTCTCGGCGTTGAGTTTGGTCGCGCTGGCGTTGTAGGCGGCGACCGAGGCGGCGCTGCGCCGGTTCACCGAACCGGATCGCGCGTTGTGCGCCTTGATCTTCGCAGCGACCGCGAGCACTTTCTGCATGTGCGCCAGGCAGAAGTCGCGCGGGTCGGCGGCGGCCGGCGCGCTTCCCAGCCCGAGCACCAGGAGAATCGCGGCGAACAGCGCGACAACCCTGCCGATGACCCGTCTCATCGGGGCATCGTATCGTCGGGCATCTAACTGTTCGACCCGGGAGAGACGAATGCCGCAGTCATTCAAGTGGTGGATCGCCGGTGGGGTGACCGCGTTCCTCCTGGTCGTCGCCGGGGTGGTGTGGGCGGTCTCGTCCGGTGGCGACGGCCCGGCCGAGGTGACCGAAGAGGATCGGATCCGGGACCTGATCAGCGAGTTCGCGCTGGCCGTCGACCGCGAGGACCAGGCGTCCATCCTGCGGCTGCTGTGCGCCGAGGAGGCGGACGAGATCCGGGCCGGCGCCGACTTCGACCCCACCCTGGACGGTGACGTCGACGTCGCGGTGTCGGCCGCCCCGGTGTCGGTCACCGACCTTCAGATCACCGGCGACACGGCCCGGGCGGGCATCACCCGCCCGGCCCGGGAGCCGGCGACCCTGGCGTTCCGCAAGGAGAACGGAACCTGGACGGTGTGCGCCCCGGCCGCCGGCTCGGTGCCGTCGCCCTACAGTTCGCGGTAGTACGTCACCAGCGGGAACGGTGTGCAGCCGAGGCTCGCGTACAGCTCGCGGGCCGGGGCGTGGAAGTCGTCACCCCCGGTGCCGATCGTCACCACCTCGGCCCCGGCCTGCTTGAGCTGCGCGAACGCGTGCTCACACAGCGCCTTTCCGAGACCGGCCCGGCGATGACCGGCGGATACCGCGACGTGTGAGATGTCGCCGCTGCGGGTGACCGGGTCGACGGTCCACGCCACAAAACCGGCGATCCGGCCGTCGATCTCGGCGACCGCCCCGCGCAGGGTGGGGATCCGGTCGGCGTACTCCTGACGCCACGATCCGTCCTGGTTGGCGAAGACCGTCTCGCCGACCGCCGGCCGGAACGACTCCTCGTGGAACGGCCCGAACACCGCGATCGCCAGGTCCAGCACGGCGGGCACATCGGCGTCGGTGAAGGTGCGAAGGAACATCTGTCTGCCTCTCGGGAGAGCTGATACCAGAAACGGGCATCAACCGGCCGCGACGCAGGGGCAGCGGCCGGTCAGACCAGGCGGGTGCGGGTGGCGAAGTAGCACGTCATGCCGGGCACGATAGCAGCCGGCTACCGCCGGCCCGGACACCGTGGGCCGAACGGGCAGCGGTTCTGGACGGTGGACCGACACGATCCGGGTCGCCGCACCCGGCCGCCGCACTACCATCCGGGGGACTCGGGGAGGCGTCCATGGTGGGGAACAACGTCGGGCTGTTCGACGAGAACCTCGCCGCCGCCGGCCACGTGTGGAAGACCCTGCTGGACGCCCGGATCGAACCCGGTGACCGGGACCTGGCCGTGATGGTCGCCGTGCACCAGGCGGCCCGCGCCGACGGGCGGGGGCGACCACCTCCCCAACCATTTCGCCTACCGCCTGGAAGCCCTGAGACGGCTGCTCGACCTCGGCCAGGACGTCCGCGCCGAAGCGCAGCTGGTGGTGGAAGCGGCGGCGGTGCACCGTACCGGCGGCCGGGCCTGGCTCTCCGGCGTCGCCGACCTGCGGGTGTCACTCGGCCGGTTCGCAGCGCTCGACGCCGCCCAGTCCGAGAACGACAGCCCTCTCGGCCCGCTGGTCGCCGCGATGATGCGGCTGTCCTACGGCGACACCGAACCGGTGCGGGTACGCGGATTCCTCGAACTCACCCTGGACCGCCTCCACCGGGAACAGCCCGACACCGACGACAGCCGCCGGTGGGTCGCGGAACGCGCCGGCCGGCTCAGTGCCCACCTCGCGAACGTGCTCGGCGCCACCCACCACCGGGCCGGCCGGGAGAACGGCGCCACCGAGTCGTGGGCCGCCCTGGACGCCAACCGCCGGGCCCGGGACAGGGCGAGCGGATCCGGCTGTGCCGGGCCTGCCTGACCGAACCGACGAGGCGGAGGATCCCCGACAGCGGGCCCGGACGGAGCCCCGACCCGCACCGGGCTACGGGAGCTGGGCGACCGCCATCGAGCCCTGGCCCTCGCCGAGTTCCCACGCCGCGAGCACCTGGTAGCCCTTCTCCGGCATCCAGTGGAAGCCGGAATACCTCGTGCCGACGAAGTGGGCGCCGGAACCCCGGGCGGAGTGGGCGTCCAGGCATAGCATGCGCATGTGGTCGCGCAGTGCGGGGTCGCTGATGGCAGCCAGGCGGCGTTCCCACTTGGGTTGGACGGCGAAGTTGGGGATGTCCGTCTCGAACGGGACCAGGTGATCGGTTCCGGTCGCCGTGCGCATCGCGTCGAACAGGGTGCCGTCGGTGTGGACGCACAGGTCGATGGAGACCCACTCGTCGGCCATGTCGGCGCCGGTCAGGCCCTCGGCGGCGAGGATCTTCGCGACCCTGGTGCCTCGCCGCGGGCGGTGGAACCCCTTCACGTCCATGTCCACGGTGAACACCGAGCGGCCCAGGTCGACCGGCCAGGGGGCGGGCACGTGCAGGCCGGGCGCGCCGTCGTACGGCGGCTGGACGATCTCGCCGCGGGCCAGCAGCCCCAGGTCCAGGTCTTCGTCGAAGAACTCGGTGGAGACGATGTCGTCCCAGTAGTAGAAGGCGTACCTCGCCGCGGGGTCGAAGTCCGCCAGTGGGCGGCGCAGCAGGATCTCGAACGCCTGCCGCAGATCACTTTCCGACATGAATTCCTCCGTTGCGATCAGCGGGTAAGGCTAGCGCAGCCGATCCGCGGGGTTAACCGGAAGGAAAGCGGGCAGTAGATCGATCATGAGGACAACTTCGATGCGATTTGCTGTAGGTGCCGGTCTGCTCTCCGCCACGCTCACCGGCTGTGCCTCGGGCTCCGCCGGTGCCGCGCCCGGCGGCGACGTTCCGTCACCGGTTGCCGCGTCGGCGGAGTCGACGACGGCCGCCGCGGTCAGCGGTATCCCGGCCGAGGCCCTGCTCCAGCCCGCCGATGTGCGCGACGCCACCGGGGAGCCACTGGAGCAGGGCGATTTCTCCCACGTACGACCGTTGCGTCCCTGTGGTTCGGACCCGTACCCGAGTGACAGCACCCGCACCGACGCGGTCGCGATGCGGTTCACCGTGCCGGGCGCCGAGGCGGGCAGCACCCCGTCGACGGTGGTGCAGTTCGTCGGCAGGCATCAGGCCGGGGGCGCGGACAAGCAGTTCACCGAGATCGGCGCCGCTCTGGCGGAGTGCCCGGGCGGGCTCGGCAAGGACCAGCACAAGTGGACGATCGTCGAATCCGACGACGACTCGGTGCTGGTGAAGATCGAGCAGAGGTTCGGTTACGCCGACGAGGACCCGGCGACCGTCGCCCACTACGCGGCGCTGGCGACCGTGAACGATGCGGTGGTCGTGGTCGCCGACCTGGGCTGGGAGAACATGGACGGCTCGGAGCAGCTGGTCCGTGACCTGATCGACAAGGCCGAGGATCGCGCCGAGATCATCAAATGAGACAAGACGATTGCGGGGGTACGAGCTTTCCGCTCGTACCCCCGCAATCGTCTTTATCGCAGTGACGCGATGTCGATCACGAACCGGAACCGGACGTCGGACTTGAGCACCCGCTCGTAGGCGTCGTTCACCTCGTCGGCGCCGATCACCTCGACCTGCGGGGCGATCCCGCGCTCGGCACAGAAGTCCAGCATCTCCTGCGTCTCGGCGATGCTGCCGATGCTGGAGCCGGCGAACGAACGCCGGTTGCCGAACAGCGTGAACACCTGGATCGGCAGCGGCTCCGGCGGCGCGCCCACACTGACGAACGTGCCGTCCAGGCGCAGCAGGTTCAGGTAGGCGCCCATGTCGATCGGCGCGCTGACCGTGTTGATGACCAGGTCGAAGCTGTTCTTCAGCGTCTCGAAGGTGGCCGGGTCGCCGGTGGCGTAGTAGTGCTTCGCACCGAACGCCAGCCCCTCCTCCTTCTTGCTCAGCGTCTGCGACAGCACGGTGACCTCGGCGCCCATCGCCGCGGCGATCTTCACGCCCATGTGGCCGAGGCCACCCAGGCCGACCACGGCGACCTTCTTGCCCGGCCCGGCCTTCCAGTGCGCCAGCGGCGAGTAGGTGGTGATGCCCGCGCACAGCAGCGGTGCCGCCGCCTCGTGCGGAATCGACTCCGGCACCCGCAGCACGAAGTCCTCGACGACCACGATGTGGGTCGAATAGCCGCCCTGGGTGACGGTGCCGTCCCGGTCGACGGCGGCGTACGTCTGGGTGTTGCCGCGCTCGCAGTACTGCTGGTGCCCGGCGAGGCAGTTCTCGCACTCCCGGCACGAGTCGACCATGCAGCCGACACCCACCCGGTCACCCACCGCGTGCAGGGTGACCTCGGTGCCGACCTCGGTGACATGCCCGACGATCTCGTGGCCGACGGTCAGCGGGTAGGGCACCTTGCCCCAGTCGCCGCGGACGGTGTGGATGTCGGAGTGGCAGATCCCGGCGTACGTGATCTCGATGAGGACATCGCGCGGGCCCAGGTCACGGCGCTCGATCGTGGTACGCACGAGCGGCTCGGTGGCCGAGGGGGCGGCGATGGCGTTGACGGTGAGAATGGTGTCCTCCGGTGCGGCTCAAGGGTGGTACCCCTCTACGAGATCACAGCGAAGGTGCAGTCCGGGAGTTACTGCCAGTACACCTCTCGTCGGTTTCGTAGGCTTCTCTGGCCGACCACGACGCCAGCATCTGCAGAGCGTTCGCGGTCGGTGAACCCGGCTCGGCGGCGTAGATGGTCAGATTCAGCTCGTTCTCCGCCCGCAGATCCATCGTCTCGTAGTTCACCACCAGGTCACCCACCACGTGATGCCGGAAATGCTTCACCCCCGTGGTGTGCATCCGCACGTTGTGCGCACCCCACCGGCGGCGGAACTCGTCACTGCGCGTCGACAACTCGCCGACCAGGTCGTGCAGGCCCTTGTCACCCGGATCCTTACCCGCCGCGGTCCGCAGATTCGCCACCAGCATGTCGGCGGCCAGATTCCAGTCCGGGTGGAACCGGTGCGCCGCACTGTCCAGGAACGTGAACCGCCCGAAATTCGGCGTCCGGGTGGGATCGGCGTACAGGTCGGCGTACATCGCCCGCCCCAGCAGATTCGCCGCGACCAGATCCTGCCGCAGGTTCACGATGATGGCCGGAGTGGTGATCGCGTCCAGGGACCACTGCAGACTCGGCCGTACGGTCCACGCCTTCGGCCTGCGCGCCGGCCGGACCAGCGCGTCACTGCCGTTCGCCTGCTGAGCCAGCCGCTGCAGATGCGCCCGCTCGGCCTCGTCCAGGCGCAGTGCCCGGGCGATCGCGTCCAGCACACTCGGCGACACCCCGGCCAGGGTGCCACGCTCCAGCTTCGCGTAATACTCGACACTGACCCCGGCCAGCGCCGCCACCTCACCCCGCCGCAGCCCCGGAACCCGCCGCGTCCCGCCACCCGACGGCAGCCCCGCCTGCTCCGGAGTGATCTTCGCCCGGCGCGTGGTCAGAAACTCCCGCACCTCAACTCGATTGTCCACCCCACGACGGTACGTCCCGGCAGCCCCGCCAGGGACTCTCTGTCAAGGCACCGCAGGGGCCTGATATCCACGACCGCCGGGCTGGGTCTCCCGCCACTCCTCGCCCAGAGCCGCGCCGAGGATCGTCACCGGAATCACCGAGGTCCCGGCGAACAGCAGCACACCGAGCGCGGCGAACAACCAGCCCCGGGCGGTGCTCGCGGTCCGCCGGGCGCGCCGCCAGAGCCACAGCGCGACCACGAACCCGATCAGCGAGGGCAGCCCGATCAGCATCGGCGGGCTGACCAAATCACCGGCTCCGACAGCCATCAGAACGAAGAACCCGGCGGCCGGCACCGCGACGACCCCGATCAGCCCGACCGCGATGATCATCAGCACGGCCGGCACCCGGGAACCCTGAACAGTCTGCACCCGATCACCATATTGAACCCGGTCACGCCGCTGTCGAGCTCAGACCGAGTGCCGATGTGCGACCCGGATTCTTGATCGGTTCGCTGCCGGGCCAGACCCGGCCTCCATGACGTTTCCGCAGGTGAGCGCTCCTCCTCAAGTAGGCGCCCGCCCCGAGCCCAGCGGACCGCGGACATCGGACCTCGATCAAGGATTCCGCTGCCTGGAGGACGCGACCACGGTTCGACACGGGTCAGATGCGGTTCCACGACGTTTCCGCTGTTGATCGTCCCTCCTGAATTGACCATCGGGGCCCGAACCGAGCCACAAATCGGCACACGAGCGGGTCCCCCAAACTCGCGCGGTGGGGCGGTGGGGCGGTGGGGCGGTGGGGCGGTGGGGCGGTGGCGCGGTGGCGCGGGCTTGGCCGTGACCGCGACCCGGAAACGCGGCGATCAACGTGAGGCACGCCCATCGCCCACCGGCAGATCCGGGTCGATTCACCACCGTTTCGAGTGCAGCTTCTCAGCCTTCTGATCACTCGCGGTCATCCCCTCGCGCTAGGACGACCCCATCCAGCGGTGATCTTGGTGGAAATTTGCCACCGGAAAGAGCCTTACTCTCGGCCGCCTGATCACTTGCGGTCAATCCCTCGCGCGGGCGATCCGCTCAGCAGAGATCTTGGTGGATTTACCACCGAAAACGGTGGTAAATCCACCAAGATCGGCCGGGGTTGGGGTCGGGAGCGGACACACGCGCGGGGATTGACCGCGAGCGGGCCGGCAGCTGAGAAGAAGATTCCTTCCGGCGGAAATCCTCCAGGATCTCAGCTTGGCGGGCTGCCCTTGCGAGGGATCGAGCGGGAGTGGGAAAACCGCCCGGGTCGTGGTCGAACAAGTGATCTCGGCGAACGCGTTCCTCACCGACGGGTAGTTGCGGGACGCGTTCACCGAGGGTGGCCCCGGATGCCGTAGAAAGCACGGTCGTCCGATGAGGCGGGAACCGGGCCGGAAGTGCCCTGCGCCTCGGCTGGCCCGTACCGCGACCGCCTCGGTGAGCCGTTGCGCCGGCGCCTCTCGCGCCGCGGGGGAGGGGCAGTCGCCGGCGTCGATCAAAAGGGGAGGCGGGATCGATCTTGGGTGGGCATAATCGTCCGCATGAGACTTGCTGAGGCCCTTGCGCTGCGGGCGGATGCGGCGCGCCGTGTGGAACAGTTGCGGGCCCGGATCGCCGGCAGTGCGCGTTATCAGGAGGGGGAGACGCCTGCCGAGGACGCCACCGCGCTGCTCGCCGAGGTGGGTGAGGTGCTCGACGAACTGGAGACGCTGATCCGGCGAATCAACCGGACCAATGCCGCCATCCAGGTCGAGGGGGGCACTCTGACCGACGCGCTGGCCCGCCGGGACGTGCTGCGCCTGCGGCACGGGCTGCTCACCTCTGCCGCCAGTGCCGCGGCCGGTGACGGACAGCGCGGATACCGGCAGTTGCGGTCCGAGCTGAAGATGATTCCGGCGCTGCCGGTGGCCGAGATCCGGCGGCAGGCCGACGATCTGGCCCGGCAGGCCGACGATCTGGCCCGGCAGGTGCGAGACGTGGACACGCTGATCCAGCGGGTCAACTGGGAGGTCGAGCTGCTCGACTGACCGGCGCGGAGCAGGTAGCCGACGTGAAGGCGTGCGCACACCCGGGACCGGCTGAAAACCGGTACTCCGCCTGGCGCGCCGGGGGCAGGCGCGGGGGTTCGATTCCCCGTTCACATCGCATGCCCAGTACGGAGCACAGGTGACAGGGAACAATTCACAGCACATCACCAACGCGCAGATTCACGACGGTGAGGGCGGGTTCGGGGAACTCCGCGATACGGTTCGCAAGATGAATAGGGCTCTTGTTCTCGGCGGTGGTGGAGTCACCGGCATCGCCTGGCATCTCGGCCTCCTCCGTGGTCTGGAGGAGGCCGGTGTTCCGCTCGGTGACGCGGACACGATCATCGGCACTTCGGCCGGATCGGTGGTCGGCGCGCTCGTCGCGGCCGGTGTCGATCTGCGGGCCGCGGTCGCCGCCCAGCAGGTGGAGGTGCCCGCCGCGAAACCGGGCAGCCGCACCGCGAGCGGGGGCAGCCGGTGGCTGACGGCGATGGCGGTGCTGATGGACCCGTCGGTGCCGCCCCGGGAGGCCCGCGCCCGGGTCGGCGCGATGGCCCTGACCGCCGACACCCAGGACGAGGCGGCCTATCTGGACCGGATGCGCGGGCTGATCCCGGTGTCCGACTGGCCGGACCGGGATCTGCGGGTGACCGTGGTGGACACCGCGGACGGGCGGGATCTGACCTTGGACGCGGCGTCCGGCGTGCCGCTGTTGCACGCGGTGTCGGCGAGCTGCGCGGTGCCGGGCCTGATGCCGCCGGTGACGATCGACGGCCGCCGCTACATGGACGGCGGTGTGCGCCTGGGTGCGGGCGCGGACTTCGCGAAGGGCGCGGACCGGCTGGTGGTGATCGCCCCGATGGCGATGGTGGGCCGGGACCGGATCCTGGCGGAGATGGCCGACTCGGGTGCGGAGCGGACGCTGCTGATCGAGCCGGACGAGGCGGCGGTGGCGGCGTTCGGCACGAACTTCATGGATCCGGCACGCCGCCCGGACGCGGTGCGGGCCGGGTTGAGGCAGGCGGCGGTGCTGGCGGACGGCGTACGGGAAATGTGGATTTAAGGTGTTGACTCCTTTTGTGGCCGTCGACGTCACGGTGCTCGACGCCAACCTGCGGGCGATGGCCGAGCATGCCGCCGCCGCTGGTCTGGCCCTGCGCCCGCACGCCAAGACCCACAAGTCGCCGGAGATCGCCCGCCGGCAGCTGGCGTACGGCGCGGCCGGCCTGACCGTGGCCACGGTGAGTGAGGCGGAGGTCTTCCAGGACGCCGGCGACCTGTTCATCGCCTACCCGGTGTGGCCGTCGCCGGAGCGCGCGGCCCGGCTGCGCGCCTTGAAAGAGCGGGTCCGGCTGCGGGTCGGGGTGGACTCGGCGGAGAGCGCGGAAGCCCTGGGCCGGGCGGTGCCGGGCCTGGAGGTGCTGGTCGAGGTGGACAGTGGACACCATCGCAGCGGGGTGGCCCCGGAGGTGGCCGGCGACGTCGCGGTCGCGGCGGACAAGGCCGGATTGACGGTACGGGGTGTGTTCACCTTCCCCGGCCACGGTTACGGGCCGGCACGTCAACAGCGGGCGGCCGAGGACGAGTCGGCGGCGCTGGCCACGGCTGCCGCGGCGGTGTCCGGGCACGGCCTGGACGCGTCGGTGCGCAGCGGCGGCTCCACCCCGACCGCCGCGCACACCGGGAGCCGGGTGCTGACCGAGATGCGCCCCGGGGTGTACGTCTTCGGCGACGCCCAGCAGCTGGAGATGGGCACGTGCGACGGGGATCAGGTGGCGCTGACCGTGACGGCGACGGTGGTGAGCCGGTCCGGGCGGCGGTTCATCCTGGACGCCGGCAGCAAGGTGCTCGGTGCCGACCAGCAGGTGTGGGCGACCGGTGCCGGCCGGCTGCTGGACTTCCCGGACGCCCGGATCGTGGCCCTGTCCGAGCATCACGCCACGGTGGAGTCCGACGATGTGCCCGCACTGGGGGAGACGGTCCGGGTGGTGCCCAACCACGTGTGCGCCACCGTCAACCTGGCCGACGAGCTGATCGTGGTCGACGGCGGTACGGTGGTGGACCGCTGGCCGGTGTCAGCCCGCGGCGCGAACACCTAAAAGCCCACACCGCGTGCCAACTTGCGGCGCGATGCGCGCCGCAACTCGGCACGTGACCGGGGTTCCCGGCTTGTGTGCCGATTTGCGGTGCGGTGCGAGCCGGATCTCGGCACGTGACGGGGGTTCCCGGCTTGTGTGCCGATTTGCGGTGCGGTGCGAGCCGGATCTCGGCACGTGACCGGGGTTCCCGGCCTGCGTGCCGACTTGCGGCTCGATGCGCGCCGCAATTCGGCACACGACTGGAGTTCCTGGTTTGTGTGGTGATCTGTGGCTTGATTCGCGCCGCAACGCGGCACGCGAACGGGGACCTAAGCCGGGGGCGGGCTGGACGGGAAGGTGACGACGGCGTCGATGCCGGTCGGCGCGGCCGGGTCCAGCCGGACGTCGCCGCCGTCCGCCTCGGCCAGCTTGCGGACCAGGGCCAGGCCGAGACCGCTGCCGCCCTTCGGGGCGCCGGGCGCGCGCCAGAACGGTTCCAGCGCCTGCTCGCGCTGACCGGCGGGCAGGCCGGGTCCGGCGTCGATGACGTGCAGTTCGATCCGGCCGTCGGCGGCCGACGCCGCGGTCAGGGTGATCTCGGAGCCGGGCGGGGCCACGTTCAGCGCGTTGGAGATCAGGTTGTCCAGTATCTGCTCGACGCTGCCGGAGACCGCGGAGACCCAGACCGGGCCTGGGGTACGGGCGTGCACGCTCACCCCGCGCTCGGCGGCCAGCGGCTGCCAGATCTCGGCCCGCTCGACCGCCTCACCGGCCAGGTCGACCGGCTCGGGGGTCTCCTCGCGCCGTTCGATCAGGGTCAGGTCGAGCAGCGTGTTGACCAGTTTGTCGAGGCGTTCGGTCTCGCCGAGGGCGGCCTCCAGATTGGCGGCGCCGGCCGGGGCGACGTCCGGCTCCAGGTTCTCCAGGCGCAGCCGTAGTGCCGCCAGGGGGCTTTTCAGCTGGTGGGAGGCGTGCTCGACGAACGAACCGCGCGCTTCCAGGACACTGTGCAGGCGGGCCGCGGTCCGGTTGAAGGTCTCGGCGAGCCGGCGCAGCTCGGGCGGTCCGGCCGCACCGGGCACCACGGCCGGGCCGGTGTCGTCGGCGAGCCGGCGGGTGGCGTGTTCCAGCAGGCGCACCGGTTTGCCGATCCAGGTGGCCAGCGCGTACGCCACCGCCACACTCACCGCCAGCACCGCCACCGAGGCGACCGCAAGCAGCGCCCAGAACTGTTGCACCTGGTCGAGCAGGGTGGCCGAGGGGACGCTGACCCGCACCGTACCCAATCCGGGTTTGCCGGGGTTGACCGGAACCTGCGCGGACATCAGCGACACCCCGGCCTCGGGCGGTCCGGTGCTGAACACGCCACGGCCGGTGGCGTCGAACAGCTCGACCCGGCCACGCCAGCGGGCGGCCGACGCGCGGGCGATCTGATGGGCGCCGTCGGTGTCGGCCTCGTCCAACTCGGCGTCGATGTACGACGCGAGGACCTCGGCCTCCCGCTCCAGCTGGCGCAGCGCCTGCTGCTGCTCGCTGCTCTGGAACACGTAGCCGAGCGGTATCGCCAGTGCGGCCAGGACCAGCAGCACCAGCGTGAGATGGCTGAGAAGGAGTCGGCGGATCATCGGTCAGGTCAGCGGAACCAGCCGGAACCCCACCCCGCGGCGTGTCTCGATCCAGGCCGGATCACCCAGTTTCTTGCGGAGTGCCGCGATGTGGAAGTCGAGGGTCTTGCCGCGGCCCTCGGCGGTCGCCCACACTTGCTCCAGGAGTTTCTGCCGGAGCACCACCGCGCCGGGCCGGGCGGCGAGCATGTCGAGCAGGTCGTACTCCTTGGGGGCGAGTGACACCGGCGCGCCGTCCACGCTGACCTCCCGGGTGGTGCGGTCGATGACCAGCCGGCCGACGGTCCGCACGTCCGGCTCGGCGGTGGTGCCGGCCGGGGTGCGCTCGATCGCGGCGGCCCGGGAGCGCCGGTCCACCGCCCGGATCCGGGCGACCAGCTCGCGCAGGCTGAACGGTTTGGCCAGGTAGTCGTCGGCGCCGCCCTCCAGCCCGCGGACCAGGTCGGCCTCGCCGCGCCGGGAGGTGAGCATGATCACCGGGACGTTGCGGGTGCGGTTGAGCTCCCAGCACACGTCGACCCCGTCGATGTCGGGCAGGCCCAGGTCGAGCAGCACCAGGTCGACCGGTGGGGCGGACAGCGCCTCGGCTCCGGTGCCCACGTGACGTGCGACGATGCCGTAGCGCGCCAGGCCCTCCACCAGCGGCACCGCGATCGAGTCGTCGTCCTCGACCAGAAGCACCTGCATCCTCAACCCCTCCACCGGCCCACGCCCGCTGACGACTATAGGAGCCCCGGTGTCGCGGCGTGGCACCGACGAGCCGCATGTCACTCGCTGAGAGTCCGCTTCGGAAACGTCGAGCACACTGCCAGGAACAGACCAGGAAATGGCAAGAAAATAGCCAGGGGCGCAATTCACAATTCATTGTGTACGCGTTCAGCGGTCGCCGTCTCCGGCGGGGTCGGATACAGTTTCGGAACTAAATTTACTTCGAGAAATGAATGGAGTTGATGTCCGCCGTGGGCGGATATGGCTGGCAAGTGGTCCTGGTCGTGGTGCTGGTGCTGTTCAACGCGGCGTTCTCGGGCAGTGAGATGGCGCTCATCTCGCTGCGGGAGAGTCAGCTGCAGCGGCTCGAGCGGCAGTCGCGCACCGGACGGACCTTGGCCAAGTTGGCGCGGAACCCCAACCGGTTCCTGGCCACCATTCAGATCGGTATCACCCTGGCCGGCTTCCTGGCCTCGGCGGCGGCGGCGACCTCGCTCGCCCAGCCGCTGATCGAGCCGCTGGGCACGTTCCTGGGTGGCGCCGCCGAGCCGGTGGCGATCTTCCTGATCACCCTGGTCCTGACGTTCTTCACGCTGGTCGTGGGTGAGCTGGCACCGAAACGGATCGCGATGCAGCGGGCCGAGGGCTGGGCCATGGTGGTGGCCCGTCCCCTCGACGTGCTGGCCACCATGTCCCGGCCGGTGATCTGGCTGCTGGGCAAGTCGACCGACGGCGTGGTGCGGCTGGCCGGCGGCGACCCGAAGGCGAGCCGTGAGGAGGTCTCCACCGAGGAGATCCGTGACATGGTCGCCAATCAGCAGGACTTCACCGCCGAGCAGCGCGAGATCATCTCGGGTGCGTTCGAGATCGCCGACCGGATCCTGCGCGAGATCCTGGTGCCCCGCCGGGACGTGCTCGTCCTCCCGGCGGACCTGACCGCGGCCGAGGCGATGACCAGGCTGGTCAAGGGCGGGCACTCGCGGGCGCCGGTGACCGGGCCGATGGGCCTGGACGACGTGCTCGGTGTGGTGCACCTGCGGGATCTGGTGGCCGCCGACGGGCTGGTCCGCGACCACATGTTCACCGCGGTGTTCCTGCCGGAGACGCTGAAGGTGTCCGACGCGCTTCGTCAGCTGCGGCTGCAGCGTCAGCAGTTCGCGCTGGTGGTCGACGAGCGCGGGGCGATCGACGGCATCGTGACGATGGAGGACCTGGTCGAGGAGGTGGTCGGCGAGATCTACGACGAGACCGACCGGGACGTCCAGTCGATGGTCCGCGAGGACGACGGCGCGATGCTGGTGCCGGGCACCTTCCCGATCCACGATCTGGCCGACATCGGCCTGGAGATCGAGGAGGAGGACCTGGACGCGGGCGACTACACCACCGTCGCCGGGCTGGTCCTGGCCCGTCTGGGGCACATCCCCACCACCACCGGCGAGACCGTCACCATCGACGGGCACACCGCCGAGGTCGTCGAGATCACCGGCCGGGCCATCACCCGGATCCGTTTGCGCGTCGCCGCTCCGGCCGAACCGGAAAAGGTGGACTGAAAAGGCCCTGGCAATACTCTCAGCGACCATTCAGGACGGTCGGCTACGTTTCGTACCGTTAATTGTGGTTTGGGGCTTTGATCGGAGTTCACGTGGTTTTCAAGAAGATGCTGGGCGCCTTCGGGGTGGGTGGTCCGAGTGTCGACACGGTGCTGTCCCAACCCGGCGCGCTTCCGGGCGCGCCCATCACCGGACAGGTCAATCTCGTCGGCGGCAGCAGCGACTCCGCCATCGAGCACATCACCCTCGGCCTGGTCACCCGGATGGAGGTGGAGCACGGCGGCGGTGAGGGCCACGCCACCGGCGAGTTCCACCGCCTCACCGTCAGCGGCCCGATGCACCTGGCCGCCGGCCAGCACCTGTCGCTGCCGTTCCAGCTGGTCCTGCCGTGGGAGACGCCGATCACCGCGGTCTACGGCCAGCCGCTGCGCGGCATGGTGATGGGCGTGCGCACCGAGGTGTCCATCGCCCGCGCGCTGGACAAGGGCGACCTCGACCCGATCCAGGTCCACCCGCTGCCGGTGCAGCAGAAGATCCTGGACGCGTTCGCCCAGCTCGGCTTCGTCTTCAAGTCCGCTGACCTGGAGTACGGGCAGATCGCCGGCGTGCACCAGACGCTGCCGTTCTACCAGGAGATCGAGTATTTCCCGGCCCAGCAGTACGCGCACGTCGTCAACGAGGTCGAGCTGACCTTCGTGACCAGCCCGCAGCAGGTCGACGTGATCCTGGAGTTCGACAAGCGCGGCGGCATGTTCGGCATGGGCGGCGCGGACAGCTTCGGGCGTTACACGGTGTCCCACAACGACGCCGAGACCACCGACTGGGCGCAGGTCGTGGACGGCTGGGTGCGGCAGGCGGTCGAGCGCCGCCAGTCCATGCCCGGCCACGGCGGTCACCCCGGCATGCAGCCGGGCTACGGCCAGCCGCCGATGCGTCAGGGATACGGCCAGCCCGGTTACGGTCAGCCTTCGCCCTACGGCCAGCCGCCGATGCAGCCCGGTTACGGTCAGCCGGCCTACGGGGCGCCCGGCTATGGCCAGCCCGCCTACGGCCACCACGGCCACTACCAGGGCCACGGCCACGGTCACGGCGGCCACGGCGGCGGCTCCGGCATGGGCGGCGTCGCGATGGGCGTGGTCGGCGGTCTGGCCGCCGGTTACGTGGCCGGCGAGGTGATGGACGAGTTCTTCGGCGATGACGAAGAGGGCGGCGACGAGGGCGAGGACTGAGCCTTCCACGCCGTCACGTCCCGGTGACGGCGTGACCTGAAGGAGCGGGCGGTCGGGGGGCCGTCCGCTCCTTTTTATCCATTTCAGCAATATTTGTCCGGTCGGCAGTCGTACCCTCAGGCGTACGCACGTCCCCGGAGTGCCTCATGCCTGACATCGCCATCCCACCGCTGCTCCTGACCGACAACCCGGTCGCCTGCCGGGACGACGACCAATTCGGATTCGGTACGCACGGACGGGTGCTGTGCGACGCCGTCCAGGCGACCGTGCACCTGCCGCTGACCGTCGGCGTCTTCGGACCGTGGGGCACCGGCAAGTCCAGCTTCCTGAACATCTGCCGCGAGATCCTGGACCGGCGTGGCATCCCGACGATCGCCTTCAACCCGTGGAAGTACGACGAGAAGGAAGCGATCTGGCACGCGCTGATCCAGACCATCCTCACCGAGATCGCCGCCGAGCCGGAGGAGCGCCGCCACGACCTGGTCGCCAAGGCCCGCCGGCTGAGCAGCACCGCCACCTGGCTGCTGCTGCGGCACGCGGCCGCCCCGCTGACCGCCGGGATCCTGGACGGCGACGACGTGACCGCGGCCCGGGACGCGTGGCAGGCCCGCGGTGTGGAGAACTACCGGCACATCAACCACTTCGAAGCCGACTTCGCCGAGGTGGTGCAGGCGTTCGTCGGCGAGCGGGGCCGCCTCGTGGTGTTCGTCGACGATCTGGACCGCTGCCACGGCGAGACCGCCATCGCGGTGCTCGACGCCCTCAAACTCTTCCTCGGTGAGGCCTCCTGCGTCTTCGTGCTCGCCATGGATTTCGACGTGATCGCCGCGGCGGCCGCCAAACGCGTCGACGGCGATCAGGCCCGCGGCCGGCAGTACCTGGAGAAGCTCATCCACTTCCCGTACCACCTGCCGGAGGTCCGGTTCGAGGCGGTCTTCCGGCAGCTGCAGGACTCGGTGGTGCCGGAACTCAGCGGTGATCCGGCACTGTGGCGTCTGACCGAGGACGCGTTCGGTGACAACCCCCGGCGGGTCCGCCGGTTCATCTCGGCGCTCAACCTGACCGCCGCCACGTTCCGGCTGCACTCGCCACCGAGCCGGGACCGGCTGATGCAGGCGGCGATCATGCTGGCGTTGCGGATGCGCTTCCCGGACTTCTTCCGGCGGGTCCAGGCGAACCCGGCGGTCTGGGTCCGGCTGGACGAGGCGGCCCGCACCCAGAACCATGCCGGGCTCCGCCAGGACGAGGTCGCCCTGGTCGCCGCCGAACCCGCCCTGCCCGACCTGCTGCTGGCCGTCACCCCCGGGGAGCGTGGTGGGTGCTCGTTTCCGGCGATTCCCACCAAGGCACAGATCGAGGTGGTCACCCGGGTCCTGACGGTGACCGGCGGTCCGGGTGAACCGTCATGACCGCTGAAGCCCGCTATGTGATCGGCCTGGACATCGGCGACGGCGAGAGCTGCCTCGGCTGGGCGCCACTGGATCGTTCCGCTCCGGTCCGGATCTTCGCCCGGCCGCGATCCGGGGAACGCAGCATCGTGACCGCGATGGCCCGGAGTCCGGCCGGTTCAGCCGATCCGGCTGTCCGGCTCTTCGGCGACGAGGCGGTGACCAGCCACGGCGTGACCCACTTCAGCGTCAACTTCAAGGAGGCGCCGGCGGTGTTCGCCACCGAGCCGCCGGCCGCCGTCGTCTTCGCGCGGGCGCTGCTGACCGAGTTCCGGGAGCAGCATCCGGAGGTGGTCCGGGACGGCATGGCGTACGTCGGGCACCCGGCCGGCTGGTCCACCGAGACGGTCGCCGCGTACGGCCGGCACCTCGAACTGCTCGACCTGCCGGTCCGGCTGGTGCCGGAGTCGCAGTCGGCCCTGTTGCACGTGCGGGACCGGCGCCGCGACGAGCGGCGTCTCGACCGGGTGCTGGTCGTCGACATCGGTTCGTCGACCACCGACTTCACCATCGTCGAGGACCTCGTCCCACGGAACCTGCCGGTCGGCGCCACGCTGGGCTGCCGGCAGATCGACGAGCGGCTGGCCGGGCTGGTCCGGACCGCGCTGTGTGACGACGCGGCGCTGACCGCGGCACTGGCCGGTGACGGCGGCCCGGACTTCCTGCTGCTCGCCTGCCGCTGGGCCAAGGAGGCGCAGTTCACCGGCATGGTGCGGCGGATCATGGACCTGCGGGAGTCCTGTCACGAACGGTTCCGGCCGATCGTCGCCACCGCGTGGACCTGGCTCCTCGACCTGGAGATCGCGCAGCTGGTGACCGCGCCCGGGGGCTGGGGTGAGGACTTCCGCGCGGTGCTCACCGAGGCGGCGGACATGCTCGGCGACCGGCTCCCGGATCTGGTGGTGCTGACCGGCGGCGGTTCGCGGATGCCGTTCATCGACCGGTGGTGCCGTGCCGTCTTCCCGGCCGCCGAGATCGAACACGACGACGATCCGGCGTTCACGGTGGCCCGCGGCCTGGTCAGCAACGGGCAGCACCGGGCCGCCGTCACCCGGTTCCGGCGGGACGTGGACGACCTGGTGCGGGGGCCGGAGGTGGCCGAGGTGGTGCGGACCGAGGCGGTGGCCGCCCTCGAGACCATGAAGAGGAAGATCACCGACCAGGTGGCGGAGTCCCGCGGTTCGGCCGCCACGCTGGCGAACCACATCAAGTTCGGCATGTTCGAGACGAAGTGTGCGCTGGCCGACGCGATCGCCTACCACCTGTCGATGCGCGTCGAACGGATCTGCCGCCGGCACGGTGTCCCGGCCGGCCGGGTGCGGCTGGACCTGACCCTGCCGGACCTGTTCACCGACCGGCTGGACCACATCCTGGCGTGTGTCGGCGGCGCCCAGCGGTTCACTGAGCACAGCCTTCCGGTCACGATCGGCATCGACGTGGTCCGGGAAGCCGCTGAGTCCCGGCTGCGCGCGGAGATGGAAGAGCGATGGGGGAGGTACGTCCCGGGGCTGGCGGCGTCGGTGGCCGGCGCGGTGTCCTCGGCCGGTTCCGGGCTGGTCACCGAACGCGCCGCCGAGCTGTGGATCCGGCGCCTGCTCAAGGTCGGCCGGTACTCCCCGGACGAACTGGAACGGATCACCGCCGACGTCCTGACCGCGATCGCCGACCAGACCGGGGCCGCCGCCCGTGAACTGGAACGCTGGCTGGCCTGAACCCGGCGGTCAGCGCCGGGTTCCGCCGTCCAGCCAGAACCAGCCGTCACCGAGGTACCAGCGGACCAGGCAACGGTCGCCCAGGCAGTCGGTGAACGCGCCGGTCCGGGTGACCGTCATGTGCATGTAGCCGGTCGCGCCGTCGACCAGGCCGGTCAGCGCGGGCAGCATGATCGACGACGAGCCGTAGTGCACGATCGGGTCGCCCTGCAGGGCCAGGGACCGCAGGTTCTCCGGAAGAGGGCGGCCCGCCTCGGCGTGTTCCACCAAGGCCCGGAAGTCGTCGCGGTGCCAGTGGTAGTAGCCGTGCACGAACGCCGACGTCCAGTCGACGGCGGCGATCCCCACCATGGCGAGCACGCTCAGGGACACCGACAGGGCGGCATGGCGGTACCGGCGGTGCAGCCCGAACGCCATCACCATCAGTGCGGTCACCGCCAGTGCGACCAGCCACGCCAGCCCGGTCACCAGCCAGTTCAGCGGGCCGATCCGGCTGTACAGCCACACCCCGGACAGGTGGGTCACGGCCACCGCCGACCAGGTCAGCAGGAGCGCCGGGTACACCAGGAGTGATCGCATGCGGTCATTCTGGAAAGCGGTCCGATGCGGACGGTAGACGCTGCACCGGATCTTCACCGGACGATCACATGTTCCCCGGCGGCCGGGCCGGGTAGACAGGATGACGTGCTGACTGACGACGATCTGGAGTTTCTGGGGCGCCCGCTGCACGGCTTCCTGACGGTGGCCGGCGGGCCGGAGCCGGCCCAGCCCCGGCCGATCTGGTTCGAGGCGGGCGCGGGCGGGCTGGTCCGGTTCATCACCGAGCCGGGTTCGCTGAAGGTGCGCCGGCTGCGCGCCGATCCACGGGTGGCGCTGGTGGTGGCGGCGCCGGTGGGGGAGCGGGAGCGCTGGGTGTCGGTGACCGGCCGGGCCGTGGTCGACGACGAGGGCGCGACCGAGCTGTGTGAGCGGCTGGCCGCACGCTACTGGGACATGGACGATCCGGCCCGGGGCAAGGACTTGGCCGCGATGGTGGCCGGTGGGCTGCTGCGGGTGACCGTACAACCGGAGAAGGTTTTCCGTTTCTCGTTCTGACCGCCGGGCGGGACCGTGTGCCGGTCCGCGGCTCGATGAGAGACCCGGACCGGCACACGAACGGTTATCCGGCCCAGACGAAGGAGCGGGCCTCCGTGGTGGTCGCGGAGGAGGCGAAGTTGCGGTTGACGGTGGCCAGCTCGCGACTGCTGGGGTACGCGTTGGTGCAGCTCACCGGCGCGCTGCTGCCGGACATCAGATCGCTGCACAGGCCGGTGCGGTTGTCCGGCAGGCCGAGCAGGTGGCCGAACTCGTGGGCGGCGATCCGCGGCCGGTGGTAGCCCTGGTTGACGGCCTGCCGGCCCATGTACCAGTACCCGTTGCCGAGCGACTGGGTGTACGCGCGCGGCCAGCCGTTGTCGGCGTACACCCGGATGTTGGGGGTGCGCCCGGCGGTGACCGGTTCCAGGCGTACGTTGGTCGCCCGGGAGTTCCAGATGGCGGCGCCCTGGTCGACGACCGAGCGGAACTCCTGGGCGGTGCTCGCGTCGTAGTAGAGGACGCGCGGTGCGGCGGCGGCCGGTGCGGCGGTGGCCACCTGGACGCCGGCCAGGGTGAACGCGGCGAGGACGGCCGCCGCGATTCTGCGGAGAAGCATGCTTACCTCCGGGGGAACGAGGTTCGGGATAACCCCCTTTCTATCGATGTACATCGATCAATGCGGCATATCGGTTCGGCCCTCTACCGCGCATGATGGACACGCGCGGCCAGCAGCCAGATCAGATATCCACCACCCACCGCGGTGGTGATCACCCCGACCGGCAGCGCCACCGGCGCCAGCAGCCACTGCGCGATCAGATCCGCCCCGAGCAGCAGCACCGCCCCGGTCAGCGCGGCCGGCAGCATCGGGATCCCGGGCCGCCCGGCCAGCCGCCGCCCGATCTGCGGCGCGGCCAGCGCCACGAACACGATCGGCCCGGCCACCGCGGTCACCGTCGCCGTGCAGCACACCCCCGCCACCACCATCAGCAGCCGCAGACGCCGCAACGGCACCCCGGACGTCACCGCGATCTCGTCACCGAGCGCCGCCTGCCGTACCGCCGGATCGATCACCGCGACCAGCACACCCAGCCCGGCCAGCACCGACAGCGGCAGCCACAACTCGTCCCAGTCGACGCCGTTGAGCGACCCGGCGCTCCAGCCGGTCGCGGCGATCGCCACGTCCAGGTCGGCCCGCAGCACGATCCACGAGTTGACCGCCACCAGCATCGCGTTGACCGCGATCCCGATCACCACCAGCCGGATGCCGTCCAGCCCGGACTTCGACGCCAGCAGGTACACCGCTGTCGCCGCCAGCAGGCCCCCGGCCACCGAGCTGATCTGCAGCACCGCCGCGCCACCACCGAGCAGGGTGATCGCGGCCAGCGCGCCGGTGTACGCCCCGGAGTCCAGCCCGATCACATCCGGACTGCCCAGCGAGTTGCGGGTCAGGTTCTGGAACAGCGCGCCGGCCACCCCGAGCGCGGCCCCGAACGCCAGCGCCGCCACCACCCGCGGCAGCCGCCATTCCAGCACCACGAACGCCGGCGGCGGCCAGGAGCCGCCGAGACTCAGCGCCGTCACCGACAGTGCCACCGCGACCAGCACCATCACGATCCGGAACCTCACAGCGACCGCGCCCCGTACCGGCGCACGGCCCAGATCAGCACCGGCGCGCCCAGGAACGCGGTCACGATCGCCACCGGCACCTCACCGGTCGGCAGCAGCAGCCGGGCCAGCACGTCCGCGGCCACCAGCAGCACCGGCCCGAACAGCAGCGAGAACCCGGCCAGCCACGGCACCGAACCCCCGGCGAAGCGGCGGGCCAGATGCGGCACCATCAACCCGGCGAAGGCGATCGGCCCGGCCACCGCGGTCGCCGCCCCGGCCAGCAGGGTGACGATCACCAGGACCGCCACCCGGGTACGGATGACGTGCGCCCCCAGAGCCCGCGCCGCCTCGTCACCAAGCATCATCACGCCCAGTGGCCGGGCCACCAGCAGTGCCCCGGCCAGCGCGACGGCCAGCACGATCACCGGCAGTGCCCGCGAGGTCTGCTCCACCCCGGCCAGCGCGCCGACCGACCAGAACCGGTACCCGTCCAGCACGTCCGGCCAGACCAGCCGCATGCCCAGCGACAGCCCGGACAGCACCGCACTGAGCGCCACCCCGGCCAGCACCAGCCGCAGCGGCGCGGTCCGCCCGATCGCGAAGACCAGCACCGCGGCCGCCGCGCATCCGGCCAGTGCCAGGCCGAGCCGGGCGGCCGCGGTGCCGGCCACCCCGGCGACCATCCCCAGATTGATCGCGAACCCGGCCCCCGCGGTCACCCCGAGCAGCCCCGGCTCGGCGAGCGGGTTCCGGGTCAGGGTCTGCACCAGCGCGCCGGCCATCCCGAGCGCGGCGCCGATGGCGAGGCCGGTGAGCGTACGCGGCAGTCTGATGTCCCGGACGATCAGGTGATCGTCGGTCCCGGCGTAGTCGGTGAACGCCCGCCACACCTCGCCGGGCGGCACCGTCCGCGCGCCGACGCTGATCCCGGCGACCACCGCGACGATCAACAACCCGATCGCCGGTACGAGTACCAGAAGCCGCTCAGTGGTCGTCGTGATCCGCAACGCCGTGTTTCCAGTAGCCGGTGATCATGTGGTCCAGCCGTCCGCGGCTCCACGCCCGCAGGGGTTTGAGCGCCCCCGCCTCGCCGGCCGCGAACAGGAACGTGCCGGTCTGCGCGGTGATCGACGCCAGCTCGTCGTGGACCACGGTGACATGTTCACGATCGGTCAGCGGATAGCCGGGCACCTCGTCGGCGATCACCACGTGCGCGCGCACCTCCACCGGGGACTCGTCCAGCCACCGGGCCACCGCGGGCAGGGCCGTGCCGTCGACGGCGAACAGGTACCGCGCGTACGTCAAGGGGAAGGTCTTCGCCCCGGGCGGCCCGGCGATGGTGACCGGCTCGCCGACCGTGACCCCGCGCACCCAGGTCGAGGCGAGACCGCCGTCGTGCAGCACGAAGTCGAGATCGATCTCGTGCCGCACCGGGTCGTGCCGGCGGACCGTGTAACTGCGTGACGGTGGCAGCGGGCGGGGCCAGTCGAGCATCTGCCGCCGGTTCGGGACCGGGTCACGGCGTACCCCGTCGGGTCCGGGAAAGATGATTTTGACGTGGTCGTCGAAGTGGTGCGTGGGGAAGCCGGCCAGCCCCGGCCCGCACAGCGTGATCCGGCGCATCCTCGGGCCCAGGTCGGTGATCGCGCTGACCGGGGCGGTGCGGACACCTATCGGGTACGGGATCCGCGCCAGCCCCGTGCCGCCGCGGTGATGCGCGGCGACCTTCGGGCCGGGATCGCCGCGGTCGGGATCGCCGCGGTCGGGATCGCTGCGTTCGGTGATCACCGCGAGAACGCCTTGTCGATGGCGTCCAGGGCCTTCATCGCCGACGGGTAGGTGGCCGCCTCGGTGTACGACAGCGGGTAGACCCGGCCGGCCTTGACCGCGGGCAGGTTCTGCCACAGCGGCGAGTCGAGCACCGCCTGCACCGACGGGCCCGGCGTGCCGTCCGGCTGCACGGTGTAGGTGATCGCCTGGGCCTCGGCGAAGCTGTCCGGGATCTCCTCCATGGCCGGGTACTCCGAGACGTCCTTGCCGCCGCCGCCCTTCACCTTGACCTGCCCGTAGTACTCGACTCCGACGTCCTGGGCGATGTTGGTGCCCCAGGATCCGGCGAACTCGCGCTGGAAGGTGCCCTTGGCCGCCTCCCCGTAGCCGCCCAGGTGACCGAATCTCACGGTCGTCAGAAGACCGGCGTGCTTGGTCTTCAGCTCGGCGGCCCGCGCCTCGTAGGCGGCCTTGCCCGCCTCGAACGTGCTGGTCCGCCCGGCCGCGTCGGCCTGCCGCCGGGACAGCGTGCGCCACGCGTCCGGGACGGTCGGGCCGATCGCCACCACCGGCGCGATCGACTCCAGCCGGTCCAGGTCGACGTCGGCCAGCACCGGCTTCGGCACGCCGATCACGATCAGGTCCGGCTTCGCGGCGGCGATCGCCTCGTAGTTGGTCTCGGCGGCGCTCTCCCCGGCCACCTTCGCCAGTTTCTGGTACGTCGCCAGGTCCTCCGGCGTCATCATCGCGGTGCCGCGCTGCCAGGAGGAGATGCCGACCAGGGCGGCGTCCGCCTCGATCAGTGCGGGAACCGCGTACCCGGTGGCCACGACCCGCTTCGGGTCGGCCGGAATGGTCACGTCGCCGTTGTCGGCGGTGAAGGTCCGCGTGGCGGCGGCGTCGCCGGTCGCACCGTCCGCCCCGCCGCCGCAGCCGGTGAGCAGGGAGAGGGCGACGGCCGTCGCGCCGAGCAGTCGCAAACGCATGTCAGGTGTCCTAACCAGGGTGGTACCGATCTGAATCGAAGGTAAGGCTAGCCTTACCTATCAGGATGGAATGTCGACGGGAGGACACACGATGTCGCTGAGAGGACACGTCCACACCGTCGCCGGCGACCCCGCCACCTGCGACGAGTACGGCTACGGGCTCGGCGCCCCCGACGGCATCCTGGTGCTGCACTACCGCTTCGACACCACCGTCGACTTCACCGAACGCCGCCAGGACCTGCTGCACCAGCTGTACTGGGCGCCCGCCGGAATGATCGCCGCACGGCACGCTGGGCAGACCGCGTTCCTCGGCCCCGGCGAGGTGTTCTGGGCACATCGGGCGGTCACCCACGAGATCCGCGCCGACGGCGGAGTGCTCTACCGGGTGTGCCTGCGCGAGGTGCCCGCCGGGCTGGTCGGCCTCGCCGCCGGGGCCGTCGGATTGAGCCCGCTCGCGGCATCGCTGATCCGGCGCCTGGGCGGTCCCGGCTGCCCCCTCTCGGTGGGGTTGACGGCTCGCGCGCAGATCATGGAAGCGCTGGTGGTGACCGATCCCGACCGGACTTTCGGTGCGGACGGCGGGTATGCGGCGACGGTTGCCCGCGCACTCACCCGCAACCCGGCCGACCCGACCAGCCTCGCCGAATGGGCCGTCCAACTGCACGTCAGCTCCAAGACCCTGCAAAGAGACTTCCTGCGGTCGTACGGGGTGGCGTACACCCGCTGGCGAACCGTCCTGCGCCTGCAAGCCGCCCGCGTCCTCCTCGAACAGCACGCCGTGACCGAAGTCGCCCACCTGGTCGGCTACGCCAGCCCATCGGCGTTCGTGGCCGCCTTCGCCCGCGAATACGGCCACACCCCCGGCCGCCACACCACCCGGCTACGGTGAGCGCCATGGAGATCCCCGGCCTCGGCCGATTCACCGCCGAACCCGACCTCGGCTGGTACCGCGGCGAACCGGTCCCGGTGCCGCTGCTGGACGGGGCGAGCTGCGAGTTCGTCCTGTCCGGATATGACGACGACCCGGCACCGGCGGACTTCCACGCCGCGATCAAGACGTTTCGCACCCTGGACCGAGGCGTGCTGGAGGCGGTCGCCCCGGACCTGCACGCCTACTACCGGGACGTGGCCGAGACCGTCGAATACGGCCCGGATTCCATCCTGGACCACGTGCGGCTCGGCCGCGAGATGTTCGTCGAACGCGAGAAGGACCACGTCTACGTCTCGGTGGAGAGCGGCTGCGACTGGGAGATCGAACACGGCCTGGTGGTGGTCTTCCGCGACGGCGCCACGGTGACCAGGGTCGGCCCGTACGACGGCCACCTGATCAACGTGGACGGCGCGGTCTACTCCACCGGATTCTGATCAGCTGACCGTTACGGTCAGCACTGAGGGGTCGCCGTCGCTCCAGATGCCGCGGATCCGGCGGTTGACGATCTGCCAGCCGGTGGGCGTACGGCGAAGGGTGTCGTCGTAGTTTCCGCCCATCAGGAACCTGGCGCCGTCCCGGACGTGCTGGGCGATGAACGTGGCGTGGGTGGTCGCGGTGTCGCCGTCGAGGTCGACCTCGACGTTGCCGAGCAGGTGCTGGGTGGCGTCCAGTGGGGTGAGGAAACCGCGGGCCGACTCGACGATGGCGTCCCGTCCGTCGGCGGAGGCGCTGGTGTAGTCGCCGTGGGCGTCGGGGTCGTATCCGGCGACCAACAGCTCCCAGTCGCGGGTGTCCATGGTGGTGCGGGCCGGTGCCGGACGGGGCACCATCTACCGGCGGTGGGCCGGCAAGGACGAACTGATCCTGGCCGCGGTCGCCTGCGCCGGACAGGACGACGCCGCCGCCGGACTGCCCGACACCGGCACCCTGCGCACCGACCTGCTCGCCATGCTCGACCCCGGCTGGCTCGGCGGCGGCGAACGGCGCCTGCGCATCCTGGCCGGCGTCACCGCCATGATGAGCCGCTCACCGGAGGCGTTCGCCGCCGTCAGCAGGGGCATCGTCGAACCGTCGGTGGACGCCTACCGGCAGCTGATCCAGCGGGCGGTGGACCGCGGCGAGTTCCCGCCCACCGCCGACGTGGACACCCTGGCCGAGGTGATCCCGGCGATGGCCGCACACCGGTCCCTGTTCCTGGGCCAGCCGGTGAGTCTGCCGTTCTTCACCGCCGTCATCGACGGCGTGCTGCTGCCCGCCCTCCGCCAGGAGTGAGGCCGGCCCGGCTGCCGATGCTCTTCGGCATCAGTCACCGTAGAGTTCCGGTGTGGACACTCCGGGGATGATCGCTGCGGAACGGCGGCGGATGGCTGATCTCGTCGAGACGTTGGATCCCGGGCAGCTGGCCGCGCCCAGCCTCTGTGACGCCTGGACCGTCAAAGAGGTCGTCGGGCACCTGGTCGCGGCGGTCGCCGCCTCCAACATGGCGGCGCTGGGGCTTCTGGTGCGCAGCGGGTTCAACATCCACAAGGCCAACGCCCGCCTCGCCGTGCGGACCGCCGCCCGGCCCGCCGGGGAGCTCGCCGCGCTGCTGCGCGAACACGCCGAGAACCCGTTCCGGCCACCGGTCGTCGGCTATCCGGGGCAGCTCACCGACCTGCTGGTGCACGGCCAGGACATCCGCCGGCCGCTCGGGATCCCGGACGACCTCGACCCGGACCGGGTGCGGGTGTCGCTGGACTTCCTGGTGGGCGGTCGCGCGGTCGGTTTCACCCCCAAGGACCGCCCGGCCGGCCTGCGGTTCGAGGCCACCGACATGGACTGGTCGTGGGGCGCCGGCCCGCTGGTCAGCGGCACCGGCGAGGCGCTCATGCTCGCCCTGTGCGGCCGTCCGGTAACCCTGCCGGAGTTGTCCGGCGACGGGATCGGTGAGCTCCAGAACCGGGTCGGCCGGTGAGCGTTCGCCTCCGCCGGCGGTCCGCGCGGGACTGGTGTGATTTGAGATCGTCGGGCGAATGCGGTGGCCGCGGCTGACCGCGCCACAGTCGTGTGCGCGGGGTCGGGCGGCTGCGGCTGACCGCGTGCCGACTTCAGGTTCGATTCGAGCCGGAAGTCGGCACGCGGTCTTCGCGCGCGCTTGGTGTGGTGACTTCGGGTGCGATCCGCGCCGGAAGTCACCACGGGGTCAGGCGCTGGTGCAGGTGGTGCCGTTGAGGTCGAAGACGGTGGGCAGGACGTTGGGGCCGCTGTAGTTGCCGACGAAACCGGTGCCCACCGTCGCGCCCGCGGGCAAGGGGCCCTCGCCGACCACGCGGACGGTCTGGCCGGTCTGGGTCCAGGTGGCGTTCCAGCCGCTGTTCAGCGTCTGCCAGGTGGTCGGCCAGCGGAACGTGAGCGTCCAGCCGGTCACCGTTGACGCGGTGTTGTTGGTGATGTCGACCTGGCCCACATAACCGTTGCCCCAGTCGTTCACGTCACGGAACTTCACCGTGCACCCGGCCGACGGCGGAGTGGACGTGGTGAAGGTCAGCGGTGGGGACGCGGCGGACAGCCGGCCGGCGCCGTCGCGGGCCAGCACGTTGACCGTGTACCGCTGGCCGGGCCGCAGATTACCGACGGTCAGGCTGGTGGCGGTGGTCTCGCCGAGCAGTTCGGCGGCGCCGCCGTTCTGGCGGTACACCTCGTACTTCACCCCGGCCGCGGTGGCCGGCCAGGAGATCGTCGCGCCGCTGCCGGTGACGGTCGCGGTGGGCTTGGCGGGCGCCTTCGGGGCGGTCGCCGTCTGGTTCGGGCGCAAGGTCAACAGACTGATGGAGTATGGGGCCAGCGTCTGCGTCGTCGCACTGCCGGCCGTGCCGGTCACGACGGCTTCCGCGCCGTTGGTGTACGTGGACACCGTCGGCGCCCCGGACGCGGGCGTGAAGCCGTGATAGTTCACCGACACCGACTGTGCCGCGGACGGGTCCTTGTTGATCAGCAGGAGGGCCACTTCACCGTTGGTACGCCGTACGGCATGGGCAGTGATCTTGTCGTTGTCGCTTCCCGCCGCGACGAACCGGTCACCGGGGCGGGCCATGTCGCCGACCAGTTTCAGTGCGTGGTAGGGCGCGAACGGCGTGTTCAGCGGCGGCTGGCAGACCGAATTGTCGGCGGTGCAGTTGCCGCTGGACAGCAGCCCGTAGTCGCCGTAGTCGGTCTGCCCGGCCACCTCGGACACCGTTCCGAGCCCGTTGTGCGTGTTCCACCAGTGCACGGTGAACACCCCCTGGGCGAGCAGGCCGCTGTAGACGTCGGCGAGGAACAGCGCGCCCGGCTGGGTGTTGCGGCCGATGTCGACGTTGGTCTCGGTCATGCTGATGCCGATCCGGCCGGTGGTGTCGCCGCCCCACGACGACAGCTGCTCCCGCAGGATGTGCACGGCGTCGGTGATCTGCGCCGGTTTGGTGAGCGTCTCGGCGGCGGTACTCCCGCCGGGGTACCAGTGCACGTCCACGAAGTCGATCACCGAGCCGACCCGGGTGAGCACCTCCTGGTTCCAGCTGCCCTGGTCACCGGGGCCGACGACGGCGTCCGGCCAGTTGCCGGGCATGGTCAGCACGGCACCGACCTTGATGTCAGGATCAACGGCCTTCATGGCCTTCGTGTACGCCAGGACGGTGGCCGCGTACTCCTTGGGGCTCTTGTCGGGGTGTTCGTCGGCCTCCCAGGCGGAACCGTAGTGCCCGTTGCCGTAGTTCTCGTTGCCGATCGTCCAGTACCTGACGCCGTAGTCCTTGGTGACGTTGGCGTACCGGACCCAGCCGGCCGCCTCCTGCGCGGTGCCGGTGCCGTAGTTCGCGATGATCATCGGCTCGGCCCCGGTGCGCTGGGCCCCGGCCATGAAGGTGTCGAAGTCGGTGTCCGGGGCGACGTAGCCACCCGGGGCGGTGTGGTCCTCCCAGTGGTAGATGTCGGCGTAGGAGCCGCCCGGATAGCGCAGCATCGTGACACCGGCGTCCCCGAGCAGGTCGGCGACGGCGGGGGTGCCGAGCTGGGAGTCCCAGATGGCGTGGTTGACGCCGACGGCCACGTCACCGACGGTGGCGAGACCGGCCCGCACGTCGACGTCGACGCGGGCGTCCGGGGCGAGGGCGGTGGCCGGGGATGGGGGTACGACGGCGGTGGCGGCCGCGAGCAGGACGGTGCTCGCGATCGCTTTCCATGAGGTGTGCACGGGCACTCTCCGGTGAACGGGGGATGGGAGCGCTCCCAATGCTCGACCTCGGCAAAGAAGTCTGTCAATGGTTCAATCGCGGTCGATCGGGATGCAGTTCCCGGTGTGGTAGCTGCCGTCCGCCGCCTTCTCCAGCCCGTGCCCGGTCCGCGAGATCCGCGCGCACACCTTCGCCGTACCGCTGACCATCTCGAAGTCCCCGTCACCCGACCAGCGCACCGACGGCTCCTCGTCGTCGTAGAAGTACCGCCCCCGCGCCTCGGTGTGCGTCCCCATCGACTCCTCGTCCGGATGCTGTCCGTCCCCGCCGTAGATGTGCAGGTGGAACCCCTTCTCGGTGTCCGCCGGGGTGCCGGCCCACTCCGCCTCGTACCAGAGGGTGAACTTGCCGTCCCGAATCGTCGCCCGTGTCAGGCAGACCCAGCGGGTGCTGCGCTTCATCTCCGCGGTGCACTGCTCATCCACCGGAACCGTCGCCGTCAGCGGAACCGTCGCCGTCTCGGGGAACGTGCCCTTGGCGGGATCAGCCGGCTTCGCAGTATTCGTGGCATTCGCATGATTCGCGCCGTGCCGGGCGGCGGTCGTTCGCGAGTCGTCCTGCCACCCGTTCTCGGCAAGGGTCACGGCCACCGCGGCACCGGCGCCCACCAGGACCGCGGCCATGGTCCCGACGGCGATGGGGAGGAGGGCTCGGCGGTCACCGCGACGTCCGGCGGGTGCGGGCGCGGGGGAGAAGGCGGTCTGGGCGGCGCCGTCCCTCGCGGTGCGGTGGCCCGCGTGGCTAATGCCGGCGACGCCGAGAGCAGGCGCGGATTCGGGTGGATCGCCGGGTGTGTAGCCGGAGGTGGGGTTGACGAGGGAATCGGGCGCATGACCTGATGGCCGATGGGTGGGAGAGGAAGAGTGTGCCGAAGAAATCGGAGATGCCGGTCCCGATGATCCGGTGGCCCACCGGAACGGGGTCGCCGGGGACTCCGGCAGCGGTATGGCGTCCGCCGCCCATGGATCCACCGCCGCCGGGAGCGCGGGCGTCGAGGTGGCCGGCGGGGACGTCATGTCCGCCCGCCCGTTCGCCATCGGGAGTGGCCTCGCCTCCGGCAGGACCTTCCTCTCCGGCAGAGCTCCGGTCTCCGGCAGGACTCTCGTCTCCGACAGAGCTCGCTTCTCCGACAGAGCTCGCTTCTCCGGCGCGGCGAGGGCGTCCGGCGCAGCGAAGGCTTCCAGCGGCGTGGACCTTTCCGATGGCGTGGACCTTTCCGGCGGCGTGGGCCTTTCCGGCGGCGTGGGCCTTTCCGGCGGCGTGGACCTTTCCGGTGGGTTCGGGGACTCGGTGATCGCGAGGCTCGCCTGCCAGGCCGCGCCGAGGGCCACCGCGTGTTTGGGGTGGGCGTCCACCGCCACCGGACGGCCCAGCTCCGAGCCCACCAGCTGCGCCACCAGCGGGATCCGGGACGAACCGCCGACCAGCAGCACCGAGTGCAGGCCGGCCGGTTCCACCCCGGCCGACCGGACCGCGCGCCGCAGCGCCTCGATCGACCCGTGCAGCACCGGGCGGGTCATCGACTCCAACTCGGAGCGGGTCAGGCGTACCTCGGTGCTCAGGTTGGGCAGTAACACCGGGATCGCGGCGTCGGTGTCGGCGGACAGCGCCTCCTTCGCCCGGACGCATTCCTCCCGCAACCGGGCGACCGCCGCGATCACCGCCGGGTCGTCCTCGTCGAGCCGGTCCAGGGCGCCGTCCAGGGCCGCCGCCACGTGCGCGAAGATCGCCGCGTCGAAGTCGATGCCGCCGAGGCGTTCGATGCCCTCCGGCTGGCCGATCAGCTGGAAGCCGTCGGCGGTCTTGCGCAGCACCGCCGCGTCGAAGGTGCCGCCGCCCAGGTCGTAGACGGCCACGTCGGCGCCCGGTTCCAGGCGCTGCTGCTGGGCGTAGAACACCGCCGCCGCCTGCGGTTCGGTGATCATCCGGACCGGCTGTTCGACACCGGCGATCCGGATCACCTGGCGCATCAGGTCGGTCTTGTACGGCCCCCAGTTCGCCGGATGTGACACGCAGATCGCCGCCGGTTCGCTGCCCTCGCGCGCGGCCACCGCGTCGATCACGGCCCGCAGCAGCCGGGCGGTCAGCGATTCGGCGGAGTGCGGCACCCCACCGAGCAGGATCGGGGTGGGATCGCCGAGACGCCGTTTGAACTCGCGGGCCACCCGGTGCGGTTCGCTCAGCCCACGGCGGCTGGCGCTCTCCCCGGTCAGGAACGTCTCGTCGGCCCGCAGCAGAACCACCGACGGGATGGCGGCGGAGTGACTGCCCAGCGAGGCGATCTCCGCGCGCCCGGCCCGCCAGACGGCCGCGGCGGTGTAGGTGGTGCCCAGGTCGATGCCGAGCGCGTACATCCTGATCACTTCCAGACTTGGTGGGTACGGAGCCCGGCCAGCACGCCCTCACAGGAGCGGACCGCGATCCGGGACGCGACGGACAGCTCGTACCGGGTCAGTGGGTTCTCGGCCCGCCGCTGCCAGCGGGCCAGTGACGCGGCCGCGGCCACCGCCAGATCCGCCTCTCCGGTCCCGGCCGGCAGTGACAGGCGCAGGTGTGCGGCGGTGCCCTCCCCGCCGATCACCCGCTCCAACTCGGCGAGCACCTCGGGTCTGCCGGTCACCCAGCCGGCCCGGATCGCGGCCAGCACCCGCAGCTCACGGAACGGGTGGGCGGAGGCCAGGATCTCCTCCAGCAGCCCGGCCACCCGCGGCGCCGCCGGGCCGGGCTCGGCGCGGACCACCGCGTCGAGTGCCAGCAGTGCCGACCGGCTCTTCAGGATGTCCCGGCGTTCGAAGAACAGCGAGTCCAGGGTCCGCCGCAGGGTGTGCAGCCCGCAGCGTTCGGTGAGTCGCGCGGACAGTTCGGTGGCGGTTCCGGCGACGTCCCGGCGCAGCAGAGTGGTGGCCAGCCGCACCCCGAACACGCCGAACCGGTCCAGCAGCTCGTCGCGTTCGGCCGTGGTCAGCCCCAGTTCCGGCATCAGTTCCCGGAACCGGTCGGCGGACAACAACAACTCCTCGGCCGTACGGGCGGGCAGCTCGGCGATCCGCCGCAACCGGGCCACCTCGGTCTCGGTCAGGGTGACGGCGGTCTCGGCGAGCAGTCCGGCGATCGGCACGACGGTCTGCACCAGCCGCCGCAGGTTCACGTCGCCGGCCATCCGGGCGGCCACCCGGGCGGCCGAGGCGAGGGTGTCCAGCCGCCCGCCGCCGATCTCGTCGGCCCTCGACAGCACCGCGATCGTGTTGACCGGGTTCGGCGCGGCCACCTGCCGGTCGTGGAAGGCCCGCAGGAACCCCAGGTCGTCGCGGTGGGTGTGCCGCATCAGATAGATCACCGCGTCGGCCGGGGTGTCCTCGTCGTCCGGGGTGAGCAGGTCCCAGGTCCGACGGGAGATCTCGGCCCGCAGCGAACCCACTCCCGGGGTGTCCACCAGCGTCGCGGTCCGCAGCGCCCGGGACGGCCACTCGACCTCCAGTTCGGCGACGTCCTCCGGGGACAGGCCGTCGAGGTCGATCTCCAGGGCGCCGTCCTCGCGGGCGAACCGGGTCTGCCGGGGTGCGCCGTCCCGGGGCCGGATCGTCACCCGGTAGGTGTGCCCGTCCCGGTACCACGTGACGATCCGGGTGCACTCGCCCGCGTCGGTGGGTGCCAGCCGTTCCCCGACCAGGGCGTTGAGCAGGGTGGACTTGCCCGCCTTGACCCGGCCGGCGATGGCCACCCGCAACGGGGCGTCCAGCCGTTCGCGCACGGTCCGCAGCCGGTCCTCGTACCGGCCGCCCCGGTAGGCGGACAGCGCCTCGGCCAGCACCGCCCGGGTCCGGTCCAGCAGCCCGTCGCCGGCCCTCACGGCTCGGCCCGGCGCCGCAGCGCGGTCAGGCGTTCCAGCTCGGCGTCCAGGTCACGGAGCCGGGACTCCCGTCCGGTGCGCCCGCCGCGGGCCGCCTCCTCCGCCCCGGCGAGCGCCGCCGCGCTGGACCGGGCCAGTTCCTCGGCCAGCACGGTGTAGTGGTCGCGCAGCCGCCGGTGGATCCGGCGCAAGGTGTCCCGGGAGTCCTTGCCGACCACGAAGGTGACCTCGTCGCAGTACCGGCGGATCTCGTTACGGGCCTGCTGCTGACGGGCCTTCACCTGCCGTTTCTTCTCCTCCCGCAGGCCCTTGCGGCCCATCACCAGGCCGATGCCCAGCCCGATCGGGCCCAGCATGATCCCGGCCATCGAGGCCAGCATGGTGAACATCAGGGTGCCGCCGTACGCGCTCTTCAACGCCACCATCGCCTGCCCGCGCAGCCGCATCTTCTCCAGGTCGATCCGGTGCTCCAGCGGGGTGCGGTCCAGCACCGGCTCCGGGCTGTGCACCGACACCGGGCCCAGCACCGCCTCGGACGAGAGCTGGAAGTGCTCACCCACCGACGCGCTCAGCTCGCCCGCCCGTACCCGCAGGAAGGTGTAGTTGGCGACCAGCTCGTGCGCGATCCGCGACCGCAACAGCGTCTGCATCTCCGGCCACGTGTCGGCCGGATCGCTGGCGTCCACACTCTCGTCGGCCTCCCGGGCCACCTTGCGCATCCGGGTCCGCAGATCGTGGTCCACGTCCGAGGTGAGGTCGGCGATCCCATCGTTGAGTGTCTGCTGCCAGCGGGCCATCGAGGTCCTCAGCGCCTCGGCGTCCTGACGGGCGCGGGCCAGCGCGGCCACGATCCGCCGGGCGCCCGCCGGGTCGAGCAGCGCCGCCCGCTCGGCCGCGAACGTACCGATCAACTGGTCGCACACCGCCGCCACCTCGGCGCGGACCGTGCTGCCGGCCCGCCGCCCGGCGTCCCCGCCGACCCGCCCGGAGACGAACTCCACCACCTCGGCGAACCCGGACTCGGTGTTCAGCCGTTTGTCGCCGGACTTCACCGCCCGCATCCGGACCACCGACGAGCCGGCCAGCACCGGCAGCGACAGCCCGGCCCGGCGCAGATGCGCCACGTCCAGCTCCCGGATCCGCCGCCACGCCGGATACAGGTCGGTCTTGCTGAGCAGGCAGATCACCGTGTCGCAGGCGGCGCACGCCCGGCTCAGGAACCGCACCTCGTTCTCGGTCAGCTCCTGCGCCGCGCTGGTCACGAAGATCACCGCGTCGGCCATCGCGATCGCGGCCAGACTCGCCGCCGCGTGGGTGGACGCCAGCCCACCGACACCCGGGGTGTCCACCAGCACCAGACCCCGCTCCAGGATCCGGCGCGGAATCCGCACCTCCACCCCGACCGCCGTGTCGGCCGACTCCAGCACCCGGCGGCGCACCTGACCGACCGGCAGATCCGCGCGGCCCGGCGGGTCACCGTCCAGGATCAGCGCGGCCTGGTGTCTTTCACCATGCCGGACGTACGTCGGGACAGCCGTCGCGACATCGTCGTCCACCGGGCAGACGGCCGTCCCGACCAGTGCGTTGACCAGCGAACTCTTGCCCTGCTTGAACTCGCCGGCGACCACCACGTGCACACACGGGTCGTCCAGCGCCCGCCGGGCCGTGACGAGCCGGCGGGCCAGATCGTCGCGGCCGTAGGCGGAACACGCCCGCAGCGCCAGGTCCAGCAGGACACCCGCGGCGGGCCGGGTGCCGGCCGGTGCGGTGGCCATCGTCAGGAGACGCCGGCCCAGCCCGCCGCGGCGTGGTCGTCCGGCTCCGGCTCGTCCGCGCAGTCGCCGTACGCCTGCGGCTCCGGCTCGTGTTCCGGCTGGTACGGGGCCTGCTCCTCGGGCTGGTACGGGTCGCCGGCGACGGGTGGATGCTCGACCGGGGGCTCGTACCCGGTGGGCTGCTCGGGGATCGCGGGTTTCGCCCCGCCGCCGAAGTCACCGTCGTACTCCTCGTGCACTGGCGGCGGAGTCTCCTGGTGGTAGTGGGAGTTGTCGACGTCGATGTCCACCGAACTGTCCACCCGCGAGTTGTCCACCTCGATGTTCTGGATGACGTCCCGGTCGTCCTCGTAGTTGACGTAGGTGATGTAGTTCAGGTGCTGGATCACCTCGCCGACACCCTGCTCACCGTCGTAGGAGGGCGGCGAGACGGCGGTCTGGTCCGCGGCGTACGGGTCGGTCTGCCCGTGCTCGGCCGCCACCCGCCCGGCCACCTCCGGAATGTCCACCTCGGAGAGGTCGGCATCGGTCAGTCCGCGGGCCGCCAGGACACCCGAGGGATCCGCCGCGTAGTCCTGCGCGACGTCCCGGTCGTTGAGGATCTCCGAGATGAGATTGCTGATCGTCGTGGTTACATCGATGGTCATGGCGTTCGCCTTCCCGCTGCGTCCGATGCCTGTGACCAGCTTGCAGAGAGTGACCGTTCGCGGACATCGGGGCATTCCCCGTCCCCACCCGGCGAGGATTAGGGGATCGGCCGGTCCCCGAGCGCCCGGTGCAGGGCGGTGATCAGCTCGGAGCGGGTGTTGGCGCCCAGCTTCACCCGGATCCGGGCGACGTGGTGCTCGACCGTCTTCGCCGAGATGTAGAGCTGCGCGCCGATCTCCCGGTGCGTGCGCCCGGCCAGCACCAGCCGGGCCACCGCCTGCTCGCGGCTGGAGAGCGGACCGGTGGGCTCGGTGTCCTCCCCGGCGATCACCACCCGTGCCCGGATCCGCTGGATCCGGGCCAGCCACACCGGTGGGGCGCCCAGAGCCGCGACGATCCGGTCCAGACGGGCGAGCACCGGTTCGATCCGCCGGGGTTCGCGCAGCCGGGCGGCGGTGATCAGCACTTCCTCCAGCGCGTCGATCTGCCACAGGTCGATCGCGTCCCGGGCCAGCATCGGCTCCGCCTCGGCCCAGTACCGCCGCATCCCGGCCAGGTCGCCGTCCCGCCGGGCCAGGCCGGCCCCCAGCGCGGCCCGGAGCAGCGCCTCCCGGCCCAGCAGAGTGACGCCGGACAACGCGGCCAGCTCTCCGCCGGCGGTCCCCTCACGGCCGGCCCGCAACCGGGCCCAGGACAACAGCAGACGATGCCGGTGTACGGCCACCGGCCCGCCCACCGTCGTGGCCAGCGCCCGCCGGAGCAGGGCAGCCGCGGTCACCGGGTCGCCCACGGCCATCGCGACCAGGGCGCCGAGCGCGTGCGGGGTGTCCGGCAGCACCACCGCCGGCGGGGTCCGCTCGACAGCCTCGGCCGCCTCGATGAACAGCGGCAACGCCCGATCCGGCGCACCGATGGCCAGAGCCGCCTCGGCGAGGCGCGCCAGCGGATCCGGCGCCGGTTCCCGGACCGCCTCGCGGGCCTGGTCCGGACACCCCACCGCGATCAGCATCGGCACCGCCAGCACCGGCCCCGGCGCACCGGCCGCCAGCAGCGTCTCCGCCGCCCGCCCGGCACGGCCCTCGTGGGCGGCCACCGCCCCGGCGGCCAGCGACGAGCGCCCGTCCGATGCGGCGGCGGGGGAGTGCGGGAGCCCCAGCATGGCTGCCGCCTCGGCCCGTCCAGCGGCCAGACCGCCCGGCTCGGCGCCACTGGCCGCCGCCTCGTCGAACCAGTTCAGGGCCTCGGAAGGCCGGGCGAAGCGCAGACTCTCGCCGGCCCGCCGGTACACCGCGGCGGCGGCGGATCCCCGGGCCTGACCCGCGCGCAGCTGCCCGGCGGCGAGGACCAGCGACTCCGGAGCCCAGGCCAGCAGCGCGGCGGCGACCGCCTCGTGCACCCGGCGGCATCCGGACGGGGAGGCCTCCCGCCGGATCGCGGTGGCGACCGCGGGCAGCATCGACTCGCCGGTCTCGGTCAGCCATCCGCTGTCGGACAGCTCCCGGATCAGCGCGGGCAGCTCGGCCAGCGGAAGCCCGGCCGCGGTGGCCAGTACCCGGTCGGTCAGGTCCAGGCACAACGCCAGCACCCGGGCCAGCGCGGTGATCTCCGCCGGGCACCTGGCGAGATGCCGTTGCACCCGGGCGGTCAGCGCCGGGGCCGGCCGGAGCCGCTCGCCGTCCTCACGGGCACCGGCCATCGCCGCGACAAGCGCCGGACGGCCGCCGCCGGCGGTGTGGACCCGCAACGCCTCGGCCGGCGGGACACTCCGCCCGGTGATCCGGCCCAGCAGCCCGGCCACCCCGGCGACGTCCAGCGGTTCCAGCAGGACGGTGCCGCCGCCGACCGCCTCGTCCAGTTCGGCCAGCTCCGGCCGGTCGATGGTGGGCCGGCGGGCCACCAGTGCCGGCACACCCCGGCGGGCGGTCGCGGCCAGCACGAGCAGGATCGGCCCGGGGCACCGGTGCGCGTCGTCGACCACCAGCAGCGTGTCCCGGGTCGCGGCGGCCAGCCGGTCGGTCCACGCGGCGGCCGGCTCGTCCCGGCCGGGCAGGTCCAGGACCGGGCCCGGGAACGTCGCGGCCAGCTGGGCCAGCCGGTGGGAGCGTCCGGAGCCGTCGACACCCACCACAGTGGTCGCCGCGGGGGCAAACGGTGGCATACGCCTCATCATTGACAACCCTGCGAAAGATGGGGAGGCATGCAACCCCATCGGGTCGTACCGCGGTCTGGAATGACGTGACATCAGACAGGAGCTCGGAGAGAGCCGAGCGCGACCGGCAGTTCGCCGCCTTCGTGGCCGAGCGGCGCGGCCTCATGCTGCACACCGCGCGGCTGCTCACCGCGGGCGACAACCACCTGGCCGAGGACCTGGTCCAGACGGCGCTGACCAAGTTGTACGTCTCCTGGCCGGCGTTCCGGCAGGCCGCCAGCCCGAACGCGTACGTCAGAAGGGCCCTGTTCAACGCCCTGATGGACGAGCGACGGCGGATCTGGCGCCGGTTCGAACGCCCGGTCGCCGACGTGCCGGAGAGCCCCGGCGCGACCGACGGCGACGGCGATCCGGAACTCGCCCGCGCCCTCGGCGAACTGCCACCACGGATGCGGGCGGCGGTGGTGTTCCGCTTCGTCCACGACATGGACGTCGCCGACACCGCCCTGGCCCTCGGCTGCTCGCCGGGCACGGTCAAGAGCCAGACCGCCCGCGCCCTGGAGAAGCTGCGCGCCGCCCTCGGACAGCCCGCCACCCCGCTCGGCGATCTCAACCGCGCCGATCTCAACCGTGCCGATCTCAACCACGTCGATCTCAACCCTGGAGTGACCCGATGAACGACCTGCACACCCGCCTGTCCCGCTTCGGCGGCCCGATCACCGCCGCCTCCGACGAAACGATCACCGCCGACGTGGCCCGCGGACACCGCGCGGTGCGCCGCCGCCGGACCGTCCAGGTCGCGGCCGGTTCGGCCTTCACCGTGGCCGCGCTGGCCGCCGCGGCGACGTTCGGCGGCGGTGGCGTCCCGTCGCCGTCCACGCCGTCGGCCGCGACCAGCGCCGCGGTCCTGCGCCTGGTGGACTACCACGGAGAACAGCCCCGGTACTTCACCATCGACAAGGTGCCGGAGGGATACTTCGTCCAGAACGACGACCGGGGCGGCCTCACCATCGCCCCCGACTCGGTCAAGGTCCGGCCGTCCGGCATCGACCCGTCGAAGCACCCGATGTACGACCCGGAGATGCTCAGCGGAAAGATCGGCATCTACCTGGAGCAGAAGGAGTACCGCGGCGAACTGGCCGGCGACACCGTGACCGTCGACGGCAAACCGGCCGTCCTGCACCGGATCGGCGCGACCACCCAGCTGATCATCGCGGTGTCCCCGCTGGTCTACGCCACCATCCAGGTCGACGTGCCACTGACCCGCGACCAGATCCTCGAACTCGGCGCCGGCCTGCACGTCCACCAGGACGCCATCGACCGGATGGGCCGGGTGCGCGGCAAGTAGGGTTACCGCCGCAGCGCCAGCCACAGTGGCAGGCCGCAACTCGGCCCGACGAGCAGGGTTGCGGCCACCACCGCCCAGCGCGCTCGCACAGGCCGTGTGTCGATCGCCATGCCGGCCAGCACCACCACCCCGCCGGCCAGCACGTCCAGGGCGAAGAAGACAGCGCCCGGCGACCCGAACGCCTGCCGCACCAACTCGGCCGGGTCCAGGCCGTGCCGGCTGACGAACACCGCCAGCGCCGCGTACGGCACGACCGCCCCGAGCACCGCCAGTCCATAGAAGATCCGCCGCGCCATCCACCCACTGTAGATTGCTGGGCATGGCCGTACCGGAAGTGATCATCGCCGGGGGCGGCGTCGCCGGCACCGCCACCGCCCTCGCCCTTCTCGACGCCGGAATCACCGCCGAGGTGTACGAGGCACACCCGGCCGGGGGTGCCGACGGCGGCGCGTTCCTGACCGTGATGCGCAACGGCATGCTCGCGCTGGCCGGATTCGGCGCGGCCGGGGCGGTGGAGGCGGTGTCGTTCCCGGCCCGGTCGGTGTCGCTGCTCGACCACCGGGGTGAACGGTTAGGGCACCGCCCGATCGAGGGCCCGGCGCGTTCGCTCACCCGGGCCGCGCTCTACCGCGCCCTGCAGGATCTGGCCGCGGCCCGGGGCATCCGGGTGCATCACGGCCGGCGGCTGACCGGCGTCACCCGGGGCCCGGGCGGGGTGACCGCCGAGTTCGCCGACGGCGGCCGGGCGAGCGGGCGGCTGCTGGTCGGCGCGGACGGCATCCACTCCCGGACCCGGCGGCTGATCGACCCGGGCGCACCGGAGCCGCGCTACAGCGGACAGCATGTGGTGTACGGCTACACCCCCGGCAACCCGGCCGGTCTCACCCCCGACGAGTACCACATGATCCGCGGCAGCCGGGCCTTCTTCGGCCTGACCGCCCCCGGCGACGACGGCCGCACCTGGTGGTTCGCCCGCCTGCGGGGTGACCGCCCGGCCGCCGGCCTCACCCCGCGACAATGGCGTGACCTGGCGTCCGAGGCGTGCGGCGACGACGGCACCCCGGTCCGGGCCTTGATCGCCGGATCCACGACCGTGGTGGGCGGCGACTCCTACGACATCCCGACCACCCCGCACTGGCACGACACCCACCTGGTGCTGGCCGGCGACGCCGCACACGCCGCGGTCCCGGCGGCGGCCCAGGGCGCCTCGATGGCGTTGGAGGACGCGGTGGCGCTGGCCGCCGCACTGCGCGACCACGACACCCCGGAGACCGCCTTCACCGCCTACGAATCCCGCCGCCGCACCGAGACGGAGGAGACGGTGGCGGCCAGCGCCCGCCTCAGCGACCCGCGCGGATAGCCGGGGTCACCCATGAGACCCCGGGCGATGGCCGACGCCGTCTCAGTCCTCGAGTTTCGGGAGGTCCCGCGGATCGCCGTCCCACACCGGCCAGCCGTTGCGCACATTGACCTGGTTTCCGATCCGGCGAACACGCCGGATGTGATTCAGCATCCGGACGAGCTGGATCAGCCCCACGAGCGCGGCGACGATCGCGGCCACGGTGAACGCCATGTCCGCGACGTCGGCCAGCCAGATGAACACCAGCGTCGCGGTGAACAGGGCGGTGGCCGTGAACGCGTACTGAAGCGCATCCATGATCGACATCATCCCGCGCAGCGTCATGGCCTGCGGATCCTGGGAGACCAGCTCGGCCAGCGCCCGGTCACGCTCCACCCTGACCGCCATCCGCCGGCGCAGGACGGCGCTGTGCCGGCCGACGGCGTTCTGCAGGTACGGCGTCATCAGGTTCACGCCGATGCCGATCGGGATCGCCAGGCCGAGACCGAGCCAGAAGCTGGTGCTGTTGTCCATGTGCCCTCCGAATCCGTGGCGGTCAGCGGGGGTACGTGACGATGATGTCGCGCCGGTCGTCCTCGCGGCAGCCGGCGGGGACCCGGGTGAAGCTGGTCTCGCCGTCGCCCTGGCGGATCATGTCGAGCAGGGTCCGGTTGCAGGTGGCGTCGGCCGCGAAGACCACCAGGGCGTAGCGTTTCCGGTTGTCGCCGCGGTTGCCGATCGGGCCGTTGACCAGGGCCCACTCCCGGCTCTCGATGGGTTCCGCGCTGACCGAGTAGTAGGTGCCGTCCTCCGGGTCGAAGTCGAAGATCCAGCCGTGGTGCTCGCCGGGTTCGAAACCGCAGGTGCGCCCGGTCATCACGACACCGGTGCGGCCTTCGATGGACTGGCCGGTGACCGGGACCCGCAGCTCGAACGTGCGGTCGCAGAAGTGGGGTTCGATGAACTTCTGCTGGAAGTAGGGCTGGCTGAGGACCGCGCTGGTGACGGCGGCCACAGCCGCGACCACGGCGGCGGCCAGGGTGGCTCGGGTGGCGTCCATGACGTTCTCCTACGTCAGCAGGGTGGCTGGTACGGGAGGGAGGGGACATACCGGGTCCATTCGGCGCGGGTGAGGGGATCGCCGGTGGTGGCGCAGATGTCGGTGGCGACCGTGGTGGGGTCGGTGTTCCACAGCCAGACCGTGGCCTCCCGGCCGGCCGCCGCCACCGTGCGGCCGTCGGCGGCGAACGCCACCGTGTAGAGCGCCTTCGACGGCACCACCTGGGTGGAGATCAGGGCCGGGCGGGCCGGGGCCCGGGTGTTCCAGAACCACAGGGTGCCGTCGGTGACCGCGGCCGCCAGGGTGCCGCCGTCGGGGGTGAACGCCAGGGCGTACACATAGTTGGCGGGTCCCTCCAGGACGGGCCCGACGCGGCGCGGGGCGGCCGGGTCGGTGAGGTCGTACAGGCGGGCGGTGTGGTCGCCGTTGCCCATCGCCAGGATGCGGCTGTTGGGGTGGAAGGCCAGCGACATCACGTAGTGGTCGGGGCCGCGCAGTTCGCCGCCGAGGGTCACCGGGTTGCCGGGGTCGCGGACGTCGACGATCCGGGCGGTCTTGTCGACGCTGCCGGCGGCGAGCAGGGTGCCGTCGGGGCTGAACCGGACCACGTAGGCGTACGCCCGGAAGGTCACCGCCGTGGACCGTTGCACCGGGTTGGACGGGTCGCTGACGTCCCACAGCCGGACGGTGTTGTCGTCGCCGGCGGTGGCCAGGACCCGGCCGTCGGGGCTGAACGCCAGCGATTCGACGAGCAGGCCGTGCCCGGGGACCGGTGGGCCGTACGGCTTGCGGGTCGACGGGTCGTACAGCTCGATGGTCCCGTCGCCGTGGCCGACGGCGAGCACCCGCCCGTCGGGGCTGAATCCGACCGCCCCGGCGGCGGCACCCCGTGCGGGGAGGGGTGCTCCGGTGCGGGACCGGGCCCGTACGTCGAAAATGGTCACGTCTCCGCCGGCGACCGCGAGCAGACCGTCGTCCGGGCTGAACGCCACCCCGTTGATCACCGCCGGGAGTCCGGTGAGGATCGGCCCGGGGATCCGCCAGGCCCGCACCACCCCGTCGGCGGCGCTGGTCAGCAGGCGGTCGCCGGCGAAGGTGACGCCGGTGACCGGGCCGGGGTGCGGCAGCCGGGCGATGACCACGTCGCGGGTGAGGTCCCAGACCTGGGCGGTGCCGTCGGAGCTGGCGAAGGCGAGCAGGTCCCCGCCGAAGGCGACCGAGTTGACCCAGCTGTCGACGCCGCTGAGCGGGGTACCGGCCGGGCTGCCGTCGGTTTTCCACCGGTAGACGTGGTGGTCTCCGCTGCCGGCCGCGATCACCTGCCCGTCGGGGCTGTACGCCACCGCGAACACCTTGCGGTCCGGGCCGGTCAGGGCCCGCTTCTCCACGGTGAGATCGGCAGACCTGAAGAGCCGGACCGTGCCGTCGGCGAGCCCGGCCGCGATCTCGGCGCCGTCCGGCCGGAACGTGACCGCCTGCACCAGATCGGGCAGCCCGGTGGCGGACGGGCCGGGCCGCCAGGTCGCGGTGTCGTAGAGGCGCACGCTGCGGTCCCCGCTTCCGGCGGCGAGGGTGCGGCCGTCGGGGCTGAACGCCACCGTGTAGACGAGCGCCTCCGGCCCGGTCAGGGTGGCCACCTCACGGGGCGCGACCGGGTCGGCGATGTCCCACACCCGTACCGTGCCGTCGCCGTTGCCGGCCGCGAGCAGCGTGCCGGACGGGCTGAGCGCGGTGCTGTAGACGACGTCTCCGCCGCCGGGCAGGGTGGCCACCGCCCGCGGCGACGACGGGTCGGCCAGGTCCCAGAGCCGGACCGTGGTGTCCGCGTTGCCGGCCGCGACCAGGTTCCGGCCGGCGTGGTGGCTGACCGACTGCATCACTCCGGCGCCGCCGAGCATCCGGGTGACCGGCACGGACGCGGACGCGTCGATCAGGCTGGCCCGCGCCTCGGCGGTGTCGCCGATGCGCTGCGCGGCCAGGCTGAGCTGGGCCGCGAGGGCCGGGTCGGTCTCCCGGACCCGGTCGGCGCGGGTGGCGACCAGCCGGGAGATGGCCAGGTTGCGTTCGGTCTCGGCGGTCTGCCGCTGCTGCACCGCGACCACTCCGGCGACCACCGCCACGATCAGCAGCACCAGCAGCAGGGCGAGGGACTGGTAGAGCCGTACGGTGCGGCCGCGTTCGCGTTTGAGCCCGGCCCGGACGAACTCGGCGGCCAGCGGCCCGGTGCCGGGATGCCCGCCGGCGGCCAGCAGATCGCGGGCGGCGGCCAGGCGGGCGCCCTGGTAGAGCGCGGCCGGGTCGCGTTCCTCCCGGTCCCAGATCTCGGCGGCCTCGGCCAGCCGGCGGGCGGTGGCCAGCCCGGCCCGGTCCGCCTCGATCCACTCGTGCAGGCGGGGCCAGGCGTGCAGCAGCGCCTCGTGACTGAGCCCGACGGTGTCCTGCTCCACGGTGATCAGCCGGCGTTCGACGAACTTGTCCAGCACGGCGGCCCGTTCCACCTCGGCGACCGGGGCCTGCCGGCGGGTGTCCGGGCCGGTGTCGGAGACCCGCACCAGGCTCAGGAACAGCTGCCGGGCGGCGGTCTGCTCGTCCGGGTCGAGCGAGTCGTAGAGGGTGTCGGCGGTGCGGGCGACCGCGCCGCGCAGCCCGCCGCTGGCCCGGTAGTCGGCGACGGTGAGGCGGCGGCCCCGGCCGAGTTCCCAGGTGGCCAGCAGCACGTGCGACAGCAGGGGCAGCGAGCCGGCCTCGCCCGGGGCCAGGTCGCGCAGCAGCAGTTCGGCGAAGCCCTCCTCGACGTCCACCCGGTGGTGGCGGGCCGGTTCGACGATGGCCCGGCGCAGGCCGTCGGGGGACATCGGCGCGACGATCACCTGGCCGCCGGAGGCGAGGGCGGCGGCCAGCTCCGGCACCCGCAGCGCCTCCTGGTAGAAGTCGGCGCGCAGCCCGATCAGCACCCGGCCGGTGAGCCGCCGGACCACCGGCGCCGGATCGTCGTGCAGGGTGAACAGCTCCTCGAACTGGTCGACGATCAAGATCTCGTCGGCGGTACGCCCACCCAGACGGTCCAGTGGATCCGGGCCGGGGGTGATCAGGCGCACCGGCACGCCGTCGGCCCGCAGCGCCGCCACCACCCCGGCCCGCAGCAGCGAACTCTTGCCCGACCCGGACGCCCCGACCACGATCAGCGGCCACGGCCCGTCGTCCTTGGCGATCCGGTCCAGCAGGGTGGCGGTGAGATCCTCCCGGCCGTGGAACCGGTCGGCGTCCTCCGGCTGAAAACTGGCCAGCCCCTGGTACGGCACCGGGTCGCCGGCCGGCCGCGGTCCGGGGATTCGGCGCACCCGGTGCAGCGCCTCGGTCCAGGCGGCCACCTCGGCCGGGTCGTCGACGCCGCACGCGGCCAGCAGCCGGGCCATCGTGCCGGCCGGTTTCAGCGGTGGCAGATGGCGTCCGCTGAAGTAGCCGCCGAGGGTGCTGGCCGCGATCCCGGACAGCCGGGCCACATCACGAACGGTACGGCCGGAGCGTTCCCGCAGGCTGGTCAGGGCCGCGGCGAACTCCTCCCGGGATTCGATCCGCATCAGAGTCACCTCCGCTCCAGGACTGGCGGACAGCCGAACCCCCGGTGCCGCAGGACCAGCACGTCCAGCAGGAAACCCCAGCGCGCCTCGCGCCGCAGCCGCCGTTGCAGCGCGGGCAGGGCGACCAGGACGCGCGGCAGCCGGCGCAGCGGCCACAACCGGCGGCAGCGGGACCAGAGCAGGATCCGGCCGTACGGGCGGGTCGCCGCCGCCACCTCGACCAGCAGCGCGAACACCTGCCGCCGCGGGATCCGGTCCACCGCGTCGGCAAGCATCAGGCAGTCGAACCCGGGGCCGTCCGCGCGCAGCGTCGGGAACAGCAGCGCCGGCCGGACCACCACGAGTTCCGACGGCCGATGCCGTCGCAGGCCGGCCGCCAGGTGGGCGGGCTGGGCCAGGCAGAGGATCCGGTCGCCGGGCTGCGGGCGCAGCGCGGCGTGCACGATGCGGTGGTCGTCGATGGCGGTCACGGCGAGGTTCCGGTGCGATCGAGCAGCGTACGGGTGAGGCGCCGGACGATCCCGCCGCTGCCGTAGCCGAGCCGGAACGCGGCCCGCTCGGTGACCCCGCCGACCGGGGTGGCCCAGCGGACGAAGTCCACGATCGCCAGTCCGGGCCCGTGCGGGGCGGTGCGCACGGTGGGGAACACCAGGCAGTGGCCGCGGCCGTCGTACCGGAATCGCAGGTTGAGACCCACCGCGTGCACCTCGGCCAGCCGACGCGCCGTCGCCAGCAGCAGCAGGAAGGTGAAGTCCTGGTCGGTGTGGCAGCGGGTGCCGAGCGGCAGCCGGTAGGCCCAGCCGGTGATCGCGCTCTGGCACAGCGCGGGCACCCCGGACGGCCCCAGCTCCGGAAGGTCCACGGTGATCACCCGGGACACGTCCGGGGCGAGCTGGAGCAGTCCGGGGATCTTGAGATGGGTGTCGATCAGCTCGTCGCGGCGGGTGGTGGGCAGCTCCGGTACGGCCCGGGCGAGCAGGGCCCGGCAGCGCACCGGATCCAGGTCGCGAAGCCACGGGCGGGTCTGGTCGTGGAAGGCGGCGATGCGCTGGTGGCGGCTGCGGGTCGGGGCGAACGGGCGGTCGGCCAGCGGCAGCCGGCGCAGCAGGGCCAGCCGGGCCGGCTCCCGGATCCGGCCGTGCAGGGCGGCCCGCAGATCGGCGACCTTCAGGATCTTCAGCACCCGTTCGCCGCCGTCGGCGAAATACCGGCCGGTCAGCGTGACGGCGCTGGGCTGGTGGGCCGGGAAGTCGACCTGATGGGGTTCACCGGACACCCGGACGGTGAGTCGCATGGGCCCATTGCAGTGGCTCCCGGAATCGTGCCGGAAGACCCGCGCGAGACATCCGTACAGGTCCGTACAGCCCCGGTGGCGGTCAGAGCCGTCCGGCGACCGCCTTCTCCCAGGCCAGCCGGACGGCCGGCAGCACCTCGGACACCGCGGGGATGCCCGGCCCCGGCTCGCGCACCCCGACGGTCAGGGCCGGCGCGGACCGCTCCAGCGACCCGGCCATCCGGTCGATGTCGGTGATGATCGAGCCGGTCAGCACCAGCACGCCGGTGTCCTCGACCTCGCGGCGCATGGTCCGCACGGTCCGCTGCCGGGCCTCCCGCAGCGAGCTGAGCTGGTCGTACAGGTTGCCGGTGTCCGGGCCGGCGGCGGCCCCGCGTTCGGCGACCAGGGTGCCGTGCGCGGCGAACGCGTCCGAGGCGGCGGTGAGCACCTGACCGATCGCGGCCGGCACCGCCGGGGTGCCCGGGTTGGCGACCGCGTCGAACATCGACCGGGCCACCGAGTTGACCTGCTGGACCCCGTGCTCCAGTGCGCGCAGGGTCTGTTCGAGCGGGTTGACCCGGGTCATCGAGGTGGTCAGCGACCAGCGGGCGTGCCCGGCCAGCTCGTCCACCGCGGTGACCGCGCCGGCCAGGTCCTCGTCCAGCTCCCGGGACCGGGCCAGCCACTGCTCGGCCTGCTCGCGGGTGTACCCGCCCTGCACCCCGGCGCCCAGCGCGCCGAGCAGGCGGCTGATCTCGCCGGACAGGTGGGCCAGCTTGATCTGGGCGCGCTCCATCGGGGTCATCCCGCCGACCAGCGGGGACAGGATCACGCCGACCACGATGCCGAGGACGGTGGCCTCGACCCGCTCCCACACGAACGACTCGGTGATCATCGAGCCGCCGACCAGGATGCCCATCGACGTCAGTGGCACGGTGGCCGAGCTGTCACCGAGGCGCAGCAGGCGGCCCGCGGCCAGACCGGCGGCCGCGATCACCGCGATCGACCAGGGGCTGATGCCGAACGCGCTCCACACCGCCAGGGTGACGGCGATCCCGGCGACCGTGCCGATCAGCCGCTTGGAGCCCTCCCGCAGCGAGGCGTGTGAACTCATCTGCACCGACAGCGTCGCCGAGATCGCGGCCAGCACCGGGCCGGGCAGGTGCAGCGTCTGCGCAGCGGCCACGGCGATCCCGGCGGCCACCCCGGTCACCAGCACCGAGCGTGCGGTGGTGGCCTCCACCTTGTCCCGGCACCGGCGGGCCAGGCGGCGCACCGGCGCCGGCAGGTGCGGGCGCAGCCGGGACACCAGGGCCCGGCAGGTCAGCTCCACGGCGGGCTTGACCTTGCGGCGCAGCAGGGTGGCGGCGACGGCGCAGAGCGCCAGACCGATGGCGACGACGGCGAACGGATCAGTGGCGGTGACGAGTTGCTGCGGTGACACGAAGTAGCTTTCTCTCTCAATTCTCGAGCGATCTTCCGACAGAAAAACTATCGCCGGGAACTGCGCGATCTTTGGATTTAGGGCGAATGTGACGGGCATCGCGCCACTCCGGGGTGTCGACGGTCGGTTACGATGGCCGTCTGCTCAGCCGTCCGGCTCGGGGTGGCCTGCGTGAGATCTCACGCGGTCCGGGGCTGGAAACCTCCAGGACTCGTCTTCATCTTCAGGTCCGGAGGTCTCCGTTGCGTGATTCCCGATGGTGGGCGCTCGCCGTCATCTCGATGACCCAGCTGGTGGTCGTGCTGGACGGCACGATCGTCAGCATCGCGCTGCCCCGCGCACAGGCCGAGCTGGGTCTGTCCGACGGTGCCCGGCAGTGGGTGGTCACGGCGTACGCGCTGGTCTTCGGCGCCCTGTTGCTGATCGGTGGGCGCGTCGCCGACTTCTGGGGCCGCAAGCGCGCGTTCCTGACCGGCATGATCGGTTTCGGGCTTGCCTCGACGTACGGCGGCCTGGCGCAGACTGGTTTCGATCTGATCCTGGCCCGCGGGCTGCAGGGCCTGTTCGCCGCGCTGCTGGCCCCGGCCGCGCTGGCGCTGCTGACCGTGACGTTCCCCTCCGGCCGGGACCGGAACCTGGCCTTCGCGGTGTTCGGCACCCTGGCCGGCAGTGGCGCGGCGGTCGGCCTGGTGCTCGGCGGGGCTCTGACCGAGTTCGTCAGCTGGCGCTGGTGCCTGCTGGTCAACATCGTGTTCTGCGCGCTGGGTGTGCTCGGGGGCCTGCTGTTCCTGCGCGAGTCGAGGGCCGAGGGCGACAACCGTTACGACATCCGCGGCACGGTCACCGTCAGCGCCGGTCTGGGTCTTCTGGTGTACGGGTTCAGCCTGGCCGAACACGGCTGGGCCGAGTGGGACACGGTGCTGTTCATCGCGGCCGGCCTGGTGCTGCTGGCGCTCTTCGCCCGGCTCCAGTCCCGTTCCTCGCACCCGCTGCTGCCGTTGCGGGTGCTGGCGCACCGGGTGCGCGGCGCGGCGTTCGTGATCCAGGCGCTAATCGGCACCCTGATGATCGGCGGCACCCTCTACCTGACCTTCCACCTGCAGCTGGTGATGGGCATGTCGCCGCTGGTGGCCGGCCTGGCGAACGTGGTGATGACGGTGGTGATCCTGGTGCTCACCCCGGTCTTCGCGAAGTACCTCCCGGTGATCGGCCCGCGCCGCCTGATGATCGCCGGTCCGGCGGTGGCGGCGGTGGCCCTGCTGCTGCTGACCCGGATCACGCCGGACGGCGGGTTCGCCACCGAGATCCTGCCGTCGCTGATCCTGCTCGGTGTGGGCCTGTCGATGCTGTTCTCGGTGGCGCAGAATCTGGCCCTGGCCGGCGTGGCCGCCCATGACGCCGGGGTGGCGTCGGCGGCGGTGAACTCGGCGATGCAGATCGGCGGCTCGATCGGCCTGTCGGTGCTCACCGCGGTCTACACGGGTGCCTCGGCGGGCGGGAGCACCCCCGCCGCCCTCACCGACGGGTACGCCGCGGTGTTCCTCACCACCGCGATCGCGATGCTGGCGGCCGCGGTGGTCGCCGCCCTGCTCATCCGGGGCCGGACCGGGGATCTGCTGCCCGGCTTCGACGAGGAGCGGGTTCTCTCAGCTTCGCTGTGATCGGACCGACAGTGCGGACATGAGACGCGGTGGCGGTACGGGATCCGGAGCGGTCCCTCGTGCCGTCCCGGCCCTGCTCGCCGCGATCGTGCTGGCCCAGACCGTCGGCTGGATCCGGCCCGGCTGGTACCCGGTGGTGCTCGGCGTCTCGCTGATCGTGGTGGACACCCTCGGTGTGGTCTACCTGCTGCGGGTGGCCCGGCTGGGCCTGAACCGGCTGTCCTGCCGGGTCGCCGTGGTGGCCCGCGGGCTCGGGGCGGTCAACGCGGCGATCTTCCTGGTCTGGTCGGCCGGCATGCCGCACTGGGTGTGGTGGGCCGCCGCGACCGCGCACGTCACCGGGATGGGCCTGCTCGGCCTGTCCACCGTCCTCGGGCCGCTGGCCCGGCTGAGCGGCCCGCACCGGCAGGCGTTCGTCGCCGAGATGGTGGCCGTCGGCGCCGCCGCCGTCATGATCATCTGGTGTGTGGGCCTCGATCCGGCGCTGTGGAGCAGCGGCCCGGACCGGGCCTGGATCATCCTGGCCGGGCTGCCGCTCGCCGACCTGATGCTGGCCATGGCGATCGCCGCGATGCTGCTGCGCGGAATGATCAGCCACTGGCGGGACCCGATCTCGGTGCTGGTGGCCGGCATGGTCCTGGCGATCCTCACCGACACCGCCTGGGTGGCCGGGCTGCCGGAGAGCGCCGCCCACGCCGCCGGGCCGGGCGGCGGCACCCTGCTGATCCTCGGCCACGTGCTGCTCACCCTGTCCCCGCTGATGTCCAGCTCGGGCATCGGCAGCGTCACCGACCGGGCCCGCCGCGCCGGGCCGCCGCGCTGGGTGGCGTACCTCCCGCTCGGTGCCCTGGTCACCGGGGTGACCCTGCTGCTCGGGGTGATCGCGGCCACCGCCGGCTTCGTCCGCTGGAGCGGCCTGATCGTGGCCACCGGCATCATGATCGCGGCGGTGGCCGCCCGGCAGTGGCTGGAACTGTCGTCCACCCAGGCCCGCGCCAGCCGCGACCTGGAGACCGGCCTGGCCAGCCGGCTCGCCCTCAAGGACACCCTGGCCGGGCTGGTCCGCGGCCGGGAGACGTTCGCGGTGCTGGCCATCGCGGTCCCGCCCGGCGGTCCGGTGGCCGACGTCCTGCGTTCCTGCGTACGGGCCGACGACCTCGTCGCCCGCCTCGGCACCGGCACCTTCGGCATCGTGCTCACCGAAGCCGCCGTCGAAGCCGAGGCCACCACCGTCGCCCAGCGGCTGCTCGCGTCCTTGCCCGGCCGGGCCTCGATCGGGGTGGCGGTCGCCCGGACCGACGAACCGGCCCGGACCGTGCTGCGCAACGCCGAGATCGCCCTCAACCACGCCCGCCGGGCCGGCGCCGCCACCTTCGTGGTGCACGAGCCGGCCATGAACGACCGGCGCGCCGCCGACGCGGCCCTGGCCGAAGCCCTCGAAGGTGCCCTGGCCCGCGACGAGTTCACCGTCCTCTACCAGCCGATCGTCGACCTGGCGTCACGCCGCACGGTGGCCGTGGAGGCACTGCTGCGCTGGCACCACCCGCTGCACGGCGACGTGTCACCCGGCCGGTTCATCCCGGTCGCCGAACGCTCCGGCGAGATCGTCGCCATCGGCCGCTGGGTGCTGGAGCAGGCCTGCCGGCAGGCGGCCGCCTGGCGCGCCGACGGCCTCGACCTGTCGGTGACGGTCAACGTGTCACCCCGCCAGCTGCAGGAGCCGCACCTGGCCCGGGAGGTCCTCGACGCACTGGACCGGACCGGCCTGCCCGCCGCCAACCTGGTCGTCGAGGTCACCGAATCGGCGATGGTCAACGAGGCCGTCGAGATCGCCGCCCTGCGCACCATCCGCGCCGCCGGAGTCCGGATCGCCATCGACGACTTCGGCACCGGCTATTCGTCGCTGCGATATCTCACCCGCCTTCCGGTCGACATCCTCAAGATCGACCGAGGGTTCGTGGCCCAGCTGGACGGCACGGCCGAAGGCTCCGCGATCGCCGAAGCGGTGATCCGGCTCGCCCAGATCCTGCGCCTCACCACCGTCGCCGAAGGCATCGAGGACGAACAGCAGGCCCGCGAACTGGTCAACCTCGGCTCCGAACGCGGCCAGGGCTTCCTGTTCGCCCGCCCGCTCCCGGCCGCCGACATCCCCGCCCTGGCCGCGGATGTGACCTACACCGGTTTCCAGCGACTGTCCGCATGACCGTCGCCGTACCGCCGATGAGTGGTTTTTCGGGAGGTGCGTGATGACAGCGACGCTGGTGATCGCGGCGGTCTTCACGGTCGCCGTGGCGACCTCTGCGGCCGTCACGGTGTCCGCCTGGCGGCGCCGCGACCAGGCCGCCGGATACCCGCCCATCGCGGTGCTCGCCGCCGGGTCCACCTGGTGGTCGTCGATGTCGATGGTCACCCTGTTCTGGCCCGACCCGACCGCCGCCACCTGGACCATCTCCCTGACGTACGCCGGAGTCTTCACCCTGGTCGGCGGCTGGTGGGTGACCTCCCGGGCACTCGCCGACCGGTTCTGGCGACTGCGCCCCCGGACCGCGGTGCTACTGGCCATCGAACCCGTGCTGTGCACCGTCGCACTGGCCACCAACCCGTGGCATCAGCTGTTCATCGACCACATCAAACCGACGAGCGTCGGTGGGGCGTACGCGGCGGTGTTCGGTCCGCTCTTCTGGGTCCACGCCCTCTACTGCTACGCCATGCTCGGTATCGCCGGCGTCCGCGTGTTCCGGATCTTCATCCGGTCCACCAACCGCAAACGCGGCTACCTGCTGGCCGTCCTCACCACCTTCCCGTCCGTGCTGGTCAACCTGGTCGGCGTGCTGTCCGGCGGCACCATGGTCGACCTGACCGCGATCGGGCTCGCCGCCGGCGCCCCCGTCATGTACTGGATGGTCCGCCACGACCAGTCCCCGACCACCGCCCCGGTCTCCCACCACGACCTGTTCCGGATCATGTCCGACCTGGTCATCGTGGTCGACGCGGAACGCCGCATCCTCGACCACAACCCGGCCGCCCAGCCCCTGATCGCCCACGTCGGCGCATCCGGCCGCCTCCCCGGCGCGTTCGGCGAACTGCCCACCGACGGCAACAGCGAATTCACCATCAACGACCTCGCCGGTACGGGCACCGACCTCAGCATCCGGATCAGCGCCGTCACCGGCGGCCGCCGCCGGGCACCCGCCTGGGTCCTGGTGGCCCGGGACGTGACCGAGGACAACCGGCGGGCCCGGGCGTTGGAGGCCGCCAACGCCCGGCTGCGCGCCCAGCTCACCACCATCGAACGACTCCGCAGCGACCTCGCCGAACAGGCCGCCCGTGATCATCTGACCGGTTTGCACAACCGCCGCCATCTGATGACCGCCCTGTCCACGATGCTCGCCGAACGCCGCAGCCTGTGCTTCGCCCTCCTGGACATCGACCACTTCAAGCGCATCAACGACGGGTACGGCCATACGGTGGGCGATGAGGTCCTCACCCGGGTGGCCCAGCATCTGTCCACGGTGGCCCGTCCCGGGGATCTGGTGGCCCGCTACGGTGGGGAGGAGTTCGCGGTGGTCCTGACCGATTGTGCCCTGCCGGAGGCGGTGTCCCGTATCGACGCCATCCGCCGGGCGATCGCGTCGTCCCCGCACCCGGCGCCCGGCGGCTCCCCGCTGTCGGTGACGGTGAGCGCGGGGGTGACCGAGTCACCCGGCACTCCCGATATGACCGCCTTGATCCAGGCAGCGGACGTGGCCCTGTACGCGGCCAAAGCCGCCGGCCGCAATCAGGTCCACACCACCCCGACCCCGACAGTCGTCCCCCGCTGATCCCCGCCGCACTCGCGTCGTGCCATCTCCCGGCCGGTTTCGCGCCGTCAACAATCAAGCAGCCGCCGTCACGCGGTGGTCGTGGCGTTGGTGTGTGCCGTTTTGTGGTTTGTTTCGTGCCGGAGGTTGTCACGCGGTGGTCGTGGCGTTGGTGTGTGCCGTCTTGTGGTTTGTTTCGTGCCGGAAGTTGTCACGCGGTCGCCTCAACACACCCGGCGCGGGGCCGGGGGAGCGGTCCGGGTTTCGGTTGTGGACGGTTGCGGTGGGATTCCATGGCGGCCGCGGTGGTGACGGTGTTGTCGGCGCCGGTAGCGGTCGGCGGGCGCTGGCGTTTTCTGCGAATTCCCGGTGGGTGTGCGTGTCCGGGTTGCCTGTGCACCCAGCCTGGTTAATTTGCCGCTTAAATGCGCCTTTTTCTCAGCGGCTTGGCTTTTCGCCGTCGATTCCCCGCGCGGATGTCCACTTCCTGCCTCCGTCCTGGCCGATCTTGGAGGATTTACCACCTTTTCCGGTGGTAAATCCTCCAAGATCGCAGCTGGGCGGGTCGCTCGTGCGGGGGATTGGCCGCAAGTGATCAGGTAGCCGCGAACAAGGTTCGAAACGGTGGCAAATTCCCCAAGATCTCGGCTGGGCGGGTCGCCCGCTTGAGTCTTCGGCTTGGTGGGGTGGGCCTGTCGGGCAATCCCGCATTCGAGTGACGGACTGTGGTCGTGGCCGGGCCGGCGACTCGATCATCAGCCCTCAGCCATCAGCCATCAGCCCTCAGCCATCAGCCATCAGCCATCAGCCCTCAGCCCTCAGCCATCAGGCATCAGCCGTTCGCCATCACCGTCAGCCGTCCGCCATCACCGTTCACCGTTCGCCGTCAGCACCCGGCCGGCGCGTACTTTCGCGGTTCGTATGTGTTGGTCCGACCGCGGATGCCGGCGCGGGAACACGGCCGGAGGACTGTGATGCCCCACCTGCCTAGGGCGTCTGCGCATGCGCACGACCGGCCACAGAGTGCCCGAACCGGGGCGGGGTCCAGCCGTCTGGCAGAGTGCCCGCACCGGGGCGGGGTCCAGTGGCCTGGCCGAGGGCTTGCGCAATGGCCGGTCCTTCACCGAGAAGAAGACTCACTTGCGGGTTTGGCTGCGAACGATCAGGCGGTCGAGAGCAAGACTCGGTTCGGTGGTGAATTCCCCATCGCGGATTTGGGCGTCTTTGTGCGGTGTGCCGAATGATAGCTTTGCTGGCGCACCTAAATATAACTTTATGTCGGAAATATGGGGAAATTGGCTGCGGCTGGTGAGGGTCAGGTGGGGGTGGGGTCCAGGAGGTGGTCCAGGCCGATGATTTCGAAGAGGCGTTTCACTATGCCTGCCGGGTTGGTGATGCGGAAATCGATGCCGGTCTGTTCGGCGGCCTGGTAGCCGTCGATGATGCCGCCCAGGGCCTCCGAGTCGATGAAGCGGACCTCTGCCAGGTCGACGACGATGCGGTCCACGGGTGCCGTGCCGTCGGTGGGGGAGACCAGCGACAGCAGCCGGGTGGTGAGTTCGTCGCGGGTGTCGATGTCGAACTCGCCGGTGAGCAGGACACGGCAGGTTCGTACGCCCGCGAGGTCCGCCTCGACCGGCGTGGGGCTGATGGTGAAGTAGTCGTCCGACACGTTATTTGTCTACCAGCAAATTGTTGCGCTCACCTCCGGAGGGGGAAGCTCGCCCAGATGTGCTTGGTGTCGGGGGTCGCGTACCAGCCCACATCCAGCGAGAACGACCGCGCCAGCAGCAGCCCCCGACCGCCCGCGTCCAACGGCCGGGTGTCGGCCAGCTCGGGGATCGTGGTCAGGTCGTGATCGGCGACGTCGAGGATGAGCCTTTCCCCGGCGTACAGCAATCGGATCTCGGTGGGTGGCAGACCGTGACGGATCGCATTGGTCGCCAGCTCGGTGGCGACCAGGATGATCCGGTCCACGATGTCCTCCGGATCGTCGGTGGTGAGTTCCGGATCCTCGGTCAAGGAGCGCTGTAGTGACGCGCGGAGCTGCCGCAGCTCGGTCGTGTTGGTCAGCGTCCACTGGCGCAGCTCACGGGCGTCAGGCGGGGGTGAGGAGATTCGGATCCGATCCACCCGGCTCCTGTGCCCAGAACGGCCACAGGCTACTCACAGATCGGTGGGTGACCCGAACGGGCAGTTGAGCACGGCGATCCGCCCGGTGACGTCGCCGCTCGCCGGATCGGGCAGGGGCAGCTGGATGAGGACGAGGGCCGCGGCCACGGCGAGGGCGGCCACCACCATGAGGATCATGTCGCGGCGCCGCAGGCTCATCTCTCCAGTGAACCGCGAAATCCACGCCGGAAACAGGCCCGCCGGCTCTCACACCGCCTCGCGCAGCCGGTATCCGCGGCCGACGACCGTCTCCACCAGGCCATCGCCGAGTTTGCGGCGCAGCGTGCCGACCGTCACACGGACCGTCTGGGTGAACGGGTCGGCGTTGGCGTCCCACACGTGCTCCAGCAGCTCCTCGCTGGACACCACGTGGCCGGGGCGGCGCATCAGGTACTCCAGGACGCCGAACTCCTTCGGGGTCAGCGCCAGCGGGGCGCCGCCGACCGCAGCGGTGAACCTCGCCGTGTCGGCGACCACCTCACCGACGGTCAGGACCGCGGTGCCGCCGCCGGTGTCCCGGCGCAGCAGCGCCCGGATGCGGGCCAGCAGCTCGGCCAAGTGGAACGGTTTCACCAGGTAGTCGTCGGCGCCGCCGTCCAGGCCGCGGACCCGGTCGGCGAGATTGCCGCGGGCGGTCAGCATCAGCACCCGGACGCCGACGTCGCCGGGCGTCTCCAGGCTGCCGTCGCGCAGCGCCCGGCACAGGCCGAACCCGTCGCCGTCCGGCAGGTTGATGTCCAGCAACACCAGGTCGTACGTGTTGACCGTCAACAGTTCCCGCGCACCGGCGGTGTCGCCGGTCACGTCCACGGCGTATCCGCTGCGGGTCAGCCCGACCCGCAGACCCTCGGCCAGGTCCTCTTCGTCCTCCACCACGAGCAGGCGCATCTGTCGACTATCCGCGCCCGCCGGGCCGTCCGCCACCCGCGGTCCGGGCCAGCCGCCGCTGGGCGAACACGTGCCGCACGATGTCGGCCACCCAGTCCCGGTCGGTGCGTAACCGCAGGTGAGAGGCCCCGGAACGGCGGATCGCGGCGCTCACCGTGGACTGCTGGCGTCGAGCTGCTTCGGCGTACCGCAAGCGAAGTTTTGTGGTTGTCGCCACCTCGCGACGGCGGCCGGACTCCGGATCGATCAGTGCGAGCAGCCCGACGTCCGGCAGATCCTCCTCGCGCGGATCGCCGACCTGCACCGCCAGCACCTGATGCCGGGCGGCGAGCCGGCGCAGCGGATGCTCCCAGGCCGGGGCGGCCGGTCCGAGCCCGTCCTGGTCGAGGCCGTCCAGGAAGTCCGAGACGACCACCGCCAGACCCCTTCGCGGTACGGCGCCGGCCAGCCCGTTGATCGCGTCGGCGAGCGCGACCGGTGCGGTGGCCGGGGTGGCGCGCGGCGCGGCGAGCAAGGCCCGCAACAAACCCATCAAGTGGGTACGCCCACCGCGCGCGGGAAACCGGCGGACTCCGTCGGGGGCGGCCAGATGTGCGCCGAGCCGGTTGCCGGCGCCTGCGGTGAGGAACCCGACGGCGGCCACCGCGGCGATCGCCAGCTCCCGCTTCTCGAACTCGGCGGTACCGAAGTCCATGCTGGGACTGGCGTCCACCAGCACCCAGGTGGCGAGTTCCCGGTCCGCGTCGACGGTCCGCACGTGCGGCACCGTGGTCCGGGCGGTGACCGCCCAGTCCATCCGGCGCACCTCGTCCTCACCGGGCCGGTACTCGCGGTTGCCGGCCGGTTCGCTGCCCAGCCCCGGCAGCAGCCCCAGGTGCGAGCCGTGCAACAGGCCGTCCAGGCGGCGGGTGACGGTGAGTTCGAGCCGGCGCAGCCGCCGCTCCGGGGTCAGTTCGTTGATCGAGGCGCCTTCGTTCACGCGGGCGGGCTCCCTTCCGGTCCGAGGCGGGCGGGCGCCCCGGCGTCGAGGGGACATCTCGCCGGAACGCCCGCCCGGTCCGTTCCAGGACATCAGCCGGCACCGAAAGCGAGCCGAAGGACGACGGACCTTCTATCAGGGACACCGCCCGGCGTACCGTGTCAGCATGCCCCGGCTGACGGTTGGTGGTTGGTTCTCGGAAAGCCGGCGCCGTGCCGCCCGGCCCTTTCTCGACCGGACCGAGAGCCGCGACCGCCTGCGCCGGGCACTATGGAGCCAGAAACCGCGGGTGATCGTGGTGACCGGCCCGGCCGGCGTCGGCAAGACCGAGCTGGTGACCCGGGTGCTGCACACCTTCCAGCTGCTGCGGATCCGGGACGTACGCCACGACACCACCCCGGCTGCCGGCCTGCGCAACCCGGTCATCGTCCTGGACTCGGGGCGGCATCTGCTGGACGCCGACGGGCGCCTCCGGGACCCGGCGCTGGAGGACAAGCTGGCCGCCGGACGCGCCACCGCCATCCTGATCACCGAGACACCGCCGCGCCCGCGCCCCGGCCGGCGCTGGCTCGACCCCGCCGACATCATCGAGGTGGACGGCCTGCCATTGCGCTACTTCAAGGCGTACGCCCGCCGGTTGCCAGGTCGCCACCTCGCCTCCCTGGACCATCGCACCCAGGAACGGCTGTGCGGCTACTTCCAGGGGGTGCCCCGGCTGGCGCAGCTCTTCGACGGGGTGGTGGCCACCACCGGCGGCACCGCGGCCGATCTGGCCGACCGGGTCCACGACTGGATGCGGCAACCGCTGGACTGGACCGTCGTCCGGGACCTGCTGCTGGCCGAGTTGCACCCGTGGCACCGGGACGTCCACCGGGCGGTCACCGCCGTCGGTGTCCCGGTCCGCGCCGACGAGGTCGCCGAACTGACCGGCCTCGACCTCGCGGCCACCGGGACGGCGCTCGCCGAACTGGCCGGCACCGTGATCCATGAACGGGACACCGGCCTCTACCGGGTCCCGGAGTCGCCGTCCGACCAGGATCCGGAGATGGCGGCCCGCGCCGCGGAACTGCTCGCCACCGCCCGTGGCGGCCAGGTGACCGCGGTTGCGGCACTGGCCGAGGTGGGCGCCTGGCTGCGGGCGGACCTGCCGGACCGGGCCTTCGCGGCGATTCGGGAGATGGACACCGGGGTACGCCCCGACGAGCTGTTCCGCACCGTCCGGCAGGAACTGGCCGACGTCATCGACCCCCGTTTCCAGGCGGAGAACCTGCACGCCTTGGGCCGTCTGCACTATGAGCGAGGCGACTACGAGGCCGCCTGGGACGACCTGCAGCAGGCCCTGCACCGCACGGCGTCCGACGACCGGACCCGAGCCGCCATCCGCCTGGACCTGGCCCGGCTGGCCCTGGCGCGGGGTGACGTCGGCGAGGCCCTCCTGGGCTTCGAACACGTCCGCGACCATCCCCGGTCCCCGGGCCCCGCGGTAGCGGCAGCGGTGGAGGAGATGCGCCGAATCACCGCACAGACCTGACCCCGGCACACCACCGGCCGTCCCGCCTCCCGGCACCCAATCGTGTGCCCCCTTACGGTCCGATCCGGGCCGCACCGCGGCACGCAGTCGTGGTGCCGGATTGTGTGCCCCCTTACGGTCCGATCCGGACCGAACCGCGGCACGCAGTCGCGGTGCCGCATTGTGTGGCTCCTTACGGTTCGATCCGGGCCGGACCGCGGCACGCGGTCGTGGTGCCGGATTGTGTGGCTCCTTACGGTTCGATCCGGGCCGGACCGCGGCACGTAGTCGTGGTGCCGGATTGTGTGGCCCTTTACGGTTCGATTCGGGCCGGAGTGCGGCACGTAGTCGTGGTGCCGCATTGTGTGGCCCTTTACGGTTCGATTCGGGCCGGAGTGCGGCACGTAGTGGTGCCGGATTGTGTGGCCCTTTACGGTTCGATTGGGGCCGGAGTGCGGCACGTGGACAGAAAGCCGACCGTACAGCTGGAGCGTGGTCCTTTGTCGCTGGCGCGGGCCTCCTGCTCGGTTGCGGGCCCGCTCGTGTCAATGGCCTGCGTCAGTGTTTACTTCCTGGCCGACTCTGGTGGAATTGCCATCGTTTCGAGCCTTCTGTTCCGGCTCCGTGCCGTGTTCCGGTCAATCCCTCGCCGGGGCGATCCGACTGGCTGAGCTCTTGGCGGATTTACCACCCAGGAAGTGTTTTGCTCTTTGCTCCCTGATCACTTGCGGTCAATTACCAGCGGGGGGGACTCGCCCAGCTGTGATCTTGGGAAATTTGCCATTGGAAAGGGCCTTTTTCTCGGCCGCCTGATCACTTGCGGTCAATGCCTCGTGTAGGCGACCCGCTCAGCGCCGATCTTGGTGGATTTACCACCGGAAACGGTGGTAAATCCACCAAGATCGGCCAGGGTGGAGCCGGAAGGTGGACACTCGGGCGAGGGATTGACCGGGACGCGGCACGGAACTCGCAGAGGTCTCGAAACGGTGGTAAATCATCCAATATCAGCGCGGAGCAGGGCAAGAAGCGGACACTCATGCCGGGGAATTGGCCGCGATCCGGTTGTCGATCGAGGAAGTCTCGAAACGATCGTAAATCGGCCGAGATCAGCCGGGGAGGGGTGCGGAGGCGGACGCTCGCGCGGGGAATCGACGGCGAGCGGCTCAGCTGTCAAGGAGGAGGCTCGGGACGGTGGTAAATCCGCCAAGAGCTCGGGCTGGGTGGGGCTGAAAGCTCAGAAGGTCGGTGCGCTGGATACAACGCGCCTATTCGAAGGGTGTGCCGCGCCGCCCAGTCCGTTTTGTGGAGGATGGAGGGGAGTGCGGTCACCAGCCGGCGGGGAGCGCCAGGGACAGCAGGCGGGCTGAGCGGGTGTCGGCGTTGCGGTGCAACATGTCGAGCAGGTGGGTGGTGTGGCGGGGCTCGCGGTTCGGGTTGGACAGCAGGCGGGACGGGCGGATCGCGTCGGTGCCCAGGTCGGCGGCGGTGGACAGGGCGGACGCCTGATCGTGGTCCAGGCCGGCGGACAGCAGGCGGCGGGTGCCGGCGTAGACCTCCGGGTCGGGGCCGATCAGGTGCGGATACGCCGCGGCCACCTCGAACGTGCCGAGCATGGTGACCAGCACGTCGTCGGTGCGGGTGCGGCGCCACTGGCCCTTGGCGATCAGGTCGGCCTCCCATCGGGCCCACATCAGCGGCGCCGGTGCGTAGTTGAACTTGATCGGGATGATGCCGAACGCCCGGAACCGGAAGCCCGGGAACGCCCGTCGCCCGAGCAGCCGGTCACGGCACTCACGTAGCGCCGGTTTGATCGGGTCTGGGCGGCGCGGCAGGTGACCGGAGGCGATCGCCGCCCGCACCTCGGCCGCGTCGACACCACACTCGGCGAGCAGCGACGCGGCGTGCGAGCGGTCGTCGTGGATCAGTGCGGCGAGCAGGGCCAGGTCGGTGGCGGAGGAGTCGAACGGCACGTCCGGCGCGGTGTGCCGGGTGGGCACCCCCTGCCGGAACACGTGGGCGGCCACGGTGGGGGTGACGTCGAACGCGTCGAGCAGCTCCTTGACCGGCTCCGAATGCAGGACCAGCGCGGTCAGCAGATGGTCGCTGCCGGTCGCCGCGCTGCTCTCCGCGGCGAGGTGACGGGCGGATCGCAGGATGGTGTCGGTGCTGGACTCGTCGGCCATGGATTCCACCGTAGGGATCGCGGCCCGTCTCCGCGTCAGTCGTCGGTCGGATCCCGCCTCTAACTAAAGACATAGGCCCTATGCTCGCCGGATGTCTGATCCGACCGTCCCGCTGCCGCCCGGCAAGGTGGTTTTCGCGGATGAGGGCGAGTCCGACGTGCCGGCGATCTGGGTCAGCGACGGCCCGGCCACCGCGGAGCTGTGGGACGCGCTGCGTACCGGGGATCGGTGGCCCCTGCTCCTGGAGAGCATGCGGGGCGAGCCCAGCCGCCCCTGGGACGACGGCGAGTTGTGGCCTGCCGGCACGTCACCGGATTCCCACGACGCCGCCGCGCTGATGGCCGGATGGTGGGGCTGGTACACCGCCGGTGACGACGAGGAGGACATGCTGACGCCGGCGGAACGGCTGGCGGTGACCGCCCCGTACGGCCGCGATTGGCCCGGTCTGGCACCCACCCGGAAGCCGGTCACCGACCCGGACCGGCGGGCCGTCGCCTGCGTCGCCGAGCTGCTGCGCCACCAGCCCGCCCTGCGTCTGGGCCTGGTCGCGGCGGATCGTGGCGCCGACGCCCTGGCGATCGCCGGCTGGGACGGGGCCACCAACTACACCGAGACGGTCAGACTGTCGGCGGTGCTGCGCACCTGGGAGGACCGTTTCGGGGTACGGGTGATCGGCGCCGGGTCCGCCGACCTCTACCTGAGTGTGGCCGCCCCGCCCACCACCGTGGCCGAGGCCCTGCCGGTGGCCGCCGAACATTTCGCCTTCTGCCCGGACAACGTGTGGCAGGGCACCGGCCCGCTCACCCGGTACGCCGAGGGCCTGGTCAACACGCCGTTGTGGCGGTTCTGGTGGGACTGACCGAGCCGAAACCGAAAATCGATGGCCGATTTCGTACGGGTGGATCATCATGCGCTGATGAGTACCTACCTGGACACCGACCGCCTGACCCTGCGCCGTTTCACCGACGGCGACGCTGATCTGCTGATCGAGCTGGACAGTGACCCGGAGGTCATGCGCTTCCTGTCCGGTGGTGAGCCGACCTCGGCGGAGGACGTGCATCAGCGTGTCCTGCCGGCCGTGCTGCGCGGCTACGAGAAGTGGCACGGCGACTTCGGTGTGTTCGCCGCCGAGGAGAAGGACACCGGTGCGTTCGTCGGCTGGTTCATCCTGCGCCCGGAGCGGGACGGCCCGCTGGAGGAGGCCGAGCTCGGCTACCGGCTGCGCCGGGCGGCGTGGGGCAAGGGGTATGCCACCGAGGGTTCGCGGGCGCTGCTGGCCAAGGCGTTCACGCAGCTCGGCGTGCACACGGTGTGGGCCGAGACGATGACCGTGAACGAGGGTTCCCGCAAGGTGATGGAGAAGCTCGGGATGACGCTGTCCGGCACCCTGGAGACCCCGCCGGACATGGCGTCGATCGAGGGCGCCGAGCAGGGCGGCGTCCGCTACGAGATCACCCGGGAGCGGTGGTCGGCGCGCTGAACCGGGCGAACGCCTTCGGCGTGGGCAGCGTGTCCAGGGCCCGGACGATGTCCCGAGCGCACTCCGCGGGGCTGCGGTGGGTGGTGTCGACGGCGATGTCGTGGGTGTCGTGGGCGTACACCCTGGTCTGGGAGTTGGCCAGGCCGATCGGCCGGTCGCCGCGAGCCTTCTCCCGGCGGGCCAGCTCGGTGGGGGAGCAGCGGACTTCGACGACCGTCACGTCGTACCCGGAAAGGGTCTTGACCAGGTCTTCCAGACGCCAGTCCTCACTCAGCGGGTAGTCCATGATCACGTGGTTGCCGGCCGACGCCAGGCCGGCCACCATCCGGTGGTAGCCGATCCTCGTGCGGGTCAGCGTCGCGCCGATCTCCGCGTCGTCGAGCACGCGGGTATGCACGGTGGAGCGCATCTCGCCGAGCGCGTCCACCGGGATGAGGAACCACGGATCGGCCAGCAGCGGCAGCAGTTCCCGGCCGATGCTGGTCTTGCCGGAGCTGGACGCGCCGTTGAGCAGGATGATCCGGCCCCTGGTCGTGGAGATCACCCGGTGACTTTAACGACCGGCCGTGATGTGACCGGAATACACCCGTTCCTCAACTGGGCCGTCGTGGTGCCGATTTCCACGGCACAGGCGGCGCAAAGGGAGACGGAATGGGCATCGGCAGGTTCTTCGACGACAGGTCACTGCGTACCAAGATCGGATCGGCGGCGGTGGCCGCGACCGCCAGCGGCCTGATCGTCGGCGGCGTGGCGATCTCCACCATCGTTGACCTCAACGACCAGGCGGAGGCGGAGCTGCGCCGGACCACGCTGATCGACAAGTCGGTGGGCACGTTCGGGCGCAGCATCGAGTCGTACATCGGCGGGGGCAGCAGCATCCAGCTCTATCCGAACATCGCCGAGTCCGTCGGCAAGACGATGGCGCAGAACAAGAAGGACATCGAGGCCGCCCTCGACTCGCTGGACGCCGCCCTGCCCGGGGATCCGGCGGTCACCGACGCGCGTAGGGACTGGGAGAAGTTCCTGGAGTTCATGTCGGAGGACCGCAGCGGGCTGAGCGCGGCCGAGCTGGCCACCGCGTTCGAGGAGTACGGCGCCCTGCACAGCGCCCTGGCCGAGGACCAGACGGTCCTGCAGCAGCGGGTGGACGCCCTGGTCGAGCAGCGGGTGGCGGGGGCGGAGGAGGCGGCGCGGGACGCCACCTACCTGATCGGCGGTCTGCTCGCCGGTGGTCTCGGGATCAGCCTGTTCATCGGGTTCCAGACCGCCGCCCGGGTACGCCGTAGCGTGGGCGCCGTCTCCCATCTGGCCGAGGGGCTGGCCGACGGCGATCTCACCCGTACGTCCGGGGTGTCCAGTGGCGACGAGATCGGCCGGATGGCCGCCGCCCTCGATCAGGCGGTGAGCCGGCTGCGTGCCGACATCGTGCAGCTGGCCGGCAACGCGGGCACTCTGCAGTCGGCGTCCGGGCAGCTGACCGCGGTCTCCGGGCAGGTCGACGCGGCCGCCAACGACGCCTCCGCCCAGGCCGGGAACGTGGCCGCCGCGGCCGATGTGGTCTCCAACAACCTGCAGATCGTGTCGGCGGGTTCGCAGGAGATGGGTTCGGCGATCCGCGACATCAGTGTCTCCACCTCGGAGGCGACCGAGGTGGCGGCGCAGGCGGTGCAGGTGGCCTCGCAGACCAACGCGATCGTGGCCCGGCTGGGCGACTCGTCGGCGGAGATCGCCACCGTGGTCAAGGTGATCACCGCGATCGCCGAGCAGACGAACCTGCTGGCCCTGAACGCGACCATCGAGGCGGCCCGTGCCGGTGAGCTGGGCAAGGGTTTCGCGGTGGTGGCCGGCGAGGTGAAGGATCTGGCGCAGGAGACGGCGAAGGCCACCGAGGACATCTCCCGCCGGGTGCAGACGATTCAGACCGACACCAGTGGCGCGGTGCTGGCCATCGGCGAGATCTCGGAGATCATCGAGCGGATCAACGGCCTGCAGCTGACCATCGCCTCGGCGGTGGAGGAGCAGACCGCGACCACCCAGGAGATGAACCGGACGCTGACCGAGGCGGCCGGTGGGGCCGGGAACATCGCGGACACCATCACCGGGGTGTCGGACGCGACCCGGCGCACCACCGACACGGTCGGTGAGACCCGGCGGGCGGCCGAGGAACTGTCCACGACGGCCGGTCAGTTGCAGACGCTGGTGTCACGCTTCCGTTACTGAGCGTGTGGTAGTGCTAGCTCTACCAAGAAGGGCGAGCTGGCACCATCGCGCTCGGTGGCACTGGTCAAATACGGTCGGGGCATGATTGACCACCTGACGCCGCTGCTCTCCTCGCCGTGGCTCTACGTGATCGTCTTCTTGATCGTGGCCGTCGACGGGTTCCTGGTGGTCGTGCCGTCCGAGACGGTGGTGATCAGCCTGGGCGCCCTGTCGGCGGCCGGCCACCCCAACCTGGCGGCGCTGCTGGTGGCGGTCGCCGCCGGCGGGGTGGCCGGGGACCGGGTGACCTATCTGCTCGGCCGCCGGGCCGGCGGTCTCCTCCGGAGCGGCCGGCTGGCGGCCGCCAAGGAGAAGGCGGAGGCCGCGCTCTCCCGGCACGGCGCGGTGGCGATCCTGGTCGGGCGTTTTCTGCCGTACGGGCGGACCGCCACCGCCCTGGTGGCCGGCTCGGCGTCGATGCCGATGGCCCGCTTCCAGTTGTTCAGCGTCCTGGCCGGCATCGGCTGGGCGGTCTACGTGCTCGGCCTGGGGCGGCTCGGAGGCGCCCTGTTCACCCGTCAGCCGCTGCTGGGCGCGGCCTGCGGCATCCTGTTCGGCATGTGCCTGGCGGGCGTGTGCGCGATCCGCGAGAAGCGGCGCGCATCGATCGACGACGGTGAGCTCGTCCGGACCTAGGCTCGGGAGATGTCCAACGGGTCTCGGCCACTCGGGTTCGCCGTCGTGACGCTGGCCTACGTGGCCGCCGCCCTGATCGCGCTGGTCTCGGTGGTCACCATGGCCGGCCGGCATCCGCTGCTGCTCACCCTCCTCGCCGACGTGGCCGCCACCCTGCTGATCTTCGCGGCCAGCATGGCGGCGGCCAACGCGAGCCTCTACGACCCGTTCTGGAGCGTCGCCCCGGCCGTGATCGTCCTGGTGTGGGCGCTCGCCCTCGGCGCCGGCGGGGCCCGCCCGGTCCTGGTGCTGCTGCTGGTCCTGGCCTGGTCGATCCGGCTGACCGCCAACTGGGCCCGCTCCTGGCAGGGGCTGCACCACGAGGACTGGCGGTACGAGCAGTTGCGTGCGGAACGCCCCGGCGGCGCTCCGTGGTGGCTGGTCAACCTGGTCGGCATCCAGCTGGTGCCGACCCTGGTGGTGTTCGGCGGCCTGCTGGCGGTCTGGCCGGCGGTGACCGTCCCCGGCCGTGGTCTCGGCGTGCTGGACGTGCTCGCGGTGTTGGTGACGGTCGCCGCGATCGTGCTGGAGACGACCGCGGACCGGCAGTTGCACCGGTTCGCCGCCGACCCCGGCAACCGGGGCCGAATCATCGACGAGGGCCTGTGGCGCTACTCCCGGCATCCCAACTATCTGGGCGAGATCACGTTCTGGTGGGGGATGTGGCTGTTCGGGCTGGCCGCCGCCCCGTCCTGGTGGTGGACGGTGATCGGCCCGATCGGCATGGTCCTGCTGTTCGTCTTCGTCAGCGTGCCGATGATGGACCGCCGCTCGCTGTCCCGCCGCCCGGACTACGCCGTCCACATGCGCCGCGTCCCGGCCCTGCTGCCCCGCCCCCGTCCGACGACGGGCGGCGCCCACCGGACCTGAGGGCCGCCGGGTTCAGGACTCCTTGGTCTCGATCTCGGCGCGGAGTTCGGGGAGTTCGGCGATGGCCTGCTCGACCGTCAGGTGGTACCACACCAGGATGCCGATGCTGCCCTCGTCGGCCCAGCCGCAGACCGGGTACCGGGCGAGTCCGTCGTCGGCGATGCCGCACTGTGCCGTGCCGCCGAGCGGGCCCGGCTCCACCACGGTCATACCGGCCAGCTCCAGCGTGTCTCCGGCGAACCCGCGGAACGCCCCGTGGAGCATGAACTCCGGCGTGACGATCGGGCGTTCGAGGGCCAGGGCCAAGACGGTGTTCTCGCCGTCCACCGCGCGGTAGAAGGCGGCGAACGAGTTCGTGACACCCGGCTGGCGGGCGAACTGGAGTTCCATCTCCGCGGTCATCGGGGTGAGCTGTGAGTCGGTCCATGGGACGCGGCCACCGAGGGTCGCCGGCTCCACGACGGAGACCTCCTCCGCCGCCGCCATCGGATCGGGAACGTTCCTCTCCCGGGTGAGGACGAGGCCCAGCAGCCCGGCGGTACCGAGGGCCAGCGCGGCGGCTGCCGCCGTCAGAACGATCCTCAGGACCGGGGTCCTCCTCGTCGGCGGCTGGGACACGCGGGCTCCGTTCGTTCCACTGGAATCAATGCGATTTCTCGCTGTGGAGGATCATGGCAGGATCGGGATATGGCGCTGCGACCGGTCATGGTCAACATCAAGGCTGTCGACCATGAGGGGCTCGGCCGGTTCTGGGCGGCCGCGCTCGGCTGGACCGCGCACAGCCGGGCCACCACGTACGTCGCACCCGGTGTCGACCTCGTCTGGCCCGACCCGGTGATGCTCGGCCTCGACTTCGTCGCGGTGCCCGAGGCCAAGGGCCCGGCGAAGAACCGGGTGCATCTCGACCTCGCCACCACGTCCGGCAAGCATCAGACCCAATTGGTGGTACGTCTCCGCGACCTCGGTGCCACACCCGTCGACATCGGGCAGCGCGACGTGCCGTGGACGGTTCTGGCCGATCCGGAGGGCAACGAGTTCTGTGTGCTGGAGCCGCGCGAGATCTATCGGGACACCGGGCCGATCGCCGCGGTCGTGGTGGACTGCACCGACCCGCGGGAGATGGCCCGGTTCTGGGGCGCGGCGATCGACTGGCCGGTGCGCGCGGTGACCGCCGACTTCGCCTCGATGCGCGCCGACGGTGGCCCCTACCTGGAGTTTCTGCGATCCGGCGACGGGCCGGGCGGGCCGGGGCGGGTGCACCTCGATCTGCTGCCACGGCCCGGCGGCGACCCGGCGGTGGAGGCGGGCCGGCTGCGCGAGCTCGGCGCCACCGATCGGGATCTCGGGCAGGGCGACGTGCCGTGGACGGTGCTGGCCGATCCGGACGGCCACGACTTCTGCGTGCTGGCGGGCTGATCCTCGTGTCACGGTTGCCGCACCGCTGGGATCTGGTCGCACCGGACCAGCTGGGGACCCTGCTGGACGGGCTGCCGGAGCCGGATCTGTGGTTCGCCGACGAGCTGGTGGACTGCACGGCCCGGGTGCTGGCCCGCTGCGACGGCGGCACGCTGTACTTCGTCGGCCGTTCCCTGGACTCGATGTACGACCTGCTCACCGCCATGCTTCCGGGCGACGGCCGGTTGCGGCGGCTGCCGTACAGCCGGCTGTTCAGCGTCTGGACGTCCCCTGCCGAATGGCGGGACGGGGCGCGCGCCATCCTCGCCGAGTGCGGACTGACCCCGTACCGGCTGGCCCGTGCCGGGGAACCGGTCGCCCTCGTCGACGTGGTGTCCACCGCTGGGACATATCGGGCATTGTTTCACCTGCTGCGCGAGTGGGTGGACGAGGAGCGCGAGCCGTGGGACGTGGTACGCCGCAAGCTGCGCTTCATCGGGATCGTCTCGCGGGGGTACACCAGCCCGAAGACGGTCCGCTGGCAGCAACAGGCGAACTGGACCGCGCGGTTGCCCGCCGGCTCGATCCGTAACGTGTCGATGGACCGGGTGCTGTACGGCTACCTGGCCGACCGGCAGGTGAAGCTGACCGATTCGTTCGGGCCCGGGTACACCCCGCCGCCAGTCCTCCGGCACGACGATCGCACCCGGCGGGCGCTGGCGGAGGCGGTGGCCGTGGTCGGATTATCAAGAGGCTGGCGGCGGAGCGACCGTACCCGCGGCAGTGGATGAAGGTGTTCTAGGTGGACGACATCGTGGTCCTGATCAGCACCAACTGGGGTGACTTCGAGCAGCCGCTGACCCGCTGGATCGCCGAGGGCCCCGGCGCGCGGCACGGGCGGCGCCCGATCGCGGCCCGCTCGGAGTCCACCGGCGAGCCGCTGCCGCTGACGGTGGTCCCCCTGCCGTACCGCAACGACGACGAGTCCCGCACCCTGATCGCCGCCGGCCGGCTGGCGCCACCGTGGCCACTGTCCGCCTGGGACACCGAGAACTGGGGCGAGCCACCCCCGGAGCTGTTCGGCCCGTCGGTGGCCGTCGACCCCACCCCGGCCCGGACCTGGGAGTTGAGACTGTACGAGGCGGTGCACGTCGACCCCGACCCGGCCGCCGCCCGGCGTTGCGCCCGTGCCCTGGCCGAGGCCGACGAGCCCCGGGCCCGGATCGTGCTGATGACTCTCTGGTTCAAGCACCGTCCCGGCCCGATGCCGGAGTGGCTCACCACCGAGATGGCCACGCTCGACGTTCAGGTGCCGTCGCTGCCGTGACGGTCAGCTTGCCGGGGTCTGGACGTGGTGGCGGCCGATCGGGAGCATCAGGGGCTTGCCGGAGACCGGGTCGGTGATGACGGTGCTGTCCAGGCCGAACACCGCCCGTACACAATCCTCGGTCAGCACCTCGGCCGGTGACCCGGCGGCGTGCAGACCGCCGTCGGCCAGGGCGATCAGGTGGTCCGCGTAGCGGGCCGCCAGGTTCAGGTCGTGCAGGACCATCACGATGGTGGTGCCGCGGTCCCGGTTCAGGTCGGTGAGCAGGTCGAGGACCTCCACCTGGTGGCTGACGTCGAGGAAGGTGGTGGGTTCGTCGAGCAGCAGCACGTCGGTCTGCTGGGCGAGGGCCATCGCGATCCACACCCGCTGGCGCTGGCCGCCGGACAGTTCGTCGACCGAGCGGTCGGCCAACGAGGCGGTGTGGGTGGCGTCCAGGGCGGCGGCGACCGCGATGTCGTCGTCCTTGCTCCACCGGGACAGGATCCGCTGGTGCGGGTTGCGGCCCCGGCCGACCAGGTCGGCGACGGTGATGCCTTCGGGGGCGATCGGGGACTGGGGGAGCAGGCCGAGGGTGCGGGCCAGTTCCTTGGCGGGCGTCTTGTGGACTTCGCGGCCGTCCAGCAGGACGTGGCCGGCGCGGGGTGCGAGCAGCCGGGACATCGAGCGCAGCAGGGTGGACTTGCCGCAGGCGTTGGCACCGACGATCGCGGTGATCTTTCCGGGCGGCAGGAGCAGGTCGAGGGTGTCGATGACCATGCGGTCGTGGTAGCCGACGGTGAGTCTCTCGACCGTCAGGGTGTGGTCGGTGGTCACAGGGAGCCTCCCGCGCGGTTGGTGCGGACCAACAGGAAGATGAGGTACGGGGCACCGAGCACGCCGGTGATCACGCCGACCGGGAACCGGGTGTCGAAGGCGAACTGGCCGAGGAAGTCGGCGAGCAGCACGAGCAGCGAGCCGACCAGGGCGGACGGGATCAGCGGGGAGCCGCCGGGGCCGACCATCCGGGCGGCGATCGGCCCGGCCAGGAAGGCGACGAAGGCGATCGGGCCGGTGGCCGAGGTGGCGAAGGCGATCAGGCCGACGGCGGCGACGATCGAGATCATCCGGGTACGTTCCAGGCGGGTCCCGAGGGCGGCGGCGGTGTCGTCGCCGAGCCGGAGCATGGTCAGGTTGCGGGCCTGGGCGAGCAGGATCGGCCCGAACACCACCAGTGCGAGCAGGACCGGTACGACCTCGTCCCAGGTGGAGCCGTTGAGACTGCCGTTGAGCCAGCGGGTGGCGGCCTGCAGGTCCCACTGTCCGGCCTGGTTGAGGATGTACGAGGTGGCGCTGTTGAGCATGGCGGCGATGCCGATGCCGATCAGTACCAGGCGGGTGCCGGCCACCCCGTCCTTGAACGACAGCACGTAGATGATCACGGCGACGCCGAGGGCGGCGGTGATGGCGAACGTGGAGACGCCGGTCTCGCTGAGGTTGAGCACGATGATGGCGAACGCGGCGGCGGCTCCGGCGGCCGAGCTGATGCCGATGATGTCCGGGCTGGCCAGGGGGTTGCGCAGCATGGTCTGGAAGGTGACGCCGCCGATGCCGAAGCACAGGCCGGTGATCAGGGCCAGGACGGCGCGGGGCAGCCGGAGTTCACCGACGGTGAAGGAGGCGCCGGGCACGGTCTCGCCGAGGACGACCCGGAGCACCTCGCCGGGGGTGTAGAAGGTCTGCCCGACCATCAGGGACACGGCGAAGATCGCGGCGATGGCCACGACCAGCACGGTCAGCACCGCGCGCCGCCGCCGGCCGCGCCGGACCCGTCCACGGGTGACGGCTTCGAGCGTCGTGGTGGTCATAGTTCCCGGACCTTCTGGCGGCGGACGATGTAGATGAAGAACGGGGCGCCGATCAGCGCGGTGATGATGCCGGCCTCGATCTCGTCGGGGCGGTTCACCACCCGGCCGACCACGTCGGCGGCGGTCAGCAGACCGGCGCCGGCCAGGGCGCTGAACGGCAGCAGCCAGCGGTGGTCCAGGCCGACGAGCAGGCGGCACATGTGCGGGACGATCAGGCCGACGAAGGCGATCGGGCCGGCTACCGCGGTGGCGGCGCCGCACAGGACGACCGCGCCGAGGGCGGCCACGCCGCGGACCAGGGCGACCCGTTCGCCGAGTCCGGCGGCGAGTTCGTCGCCGAGGGCCAGGGAGTTCAGGGCGCGGGCGCTGAGCAGGCAGATGGCCAGCCCGGCGGCCAGGAACGGCACGACCTGGCCGATGCTCTCCCAGGCCGCTCCGCCGACTCCGCCGACCTGCCAGGACTGGAAGTTCTCGGCGACGTCGCCGCGGGGCAACACCACCGCGACGACCAGCGAGGCCAGTGCGGCGGAGGTGGCCGCGCCGGCGAGTGCGATCTTGAGCGGGGTGGCGCCGCCGCGGCCGAGGGAGCCGACCGCGTAGACGAAGATCGCCGAGAGGGCGGCGCCGGCGATGGCGTACCAGATGTACTGGGTGGCGGTGTAGAGGCCGATGGTGGTCATGCCGACCGCGATGGCCAGCATGGCGCCCATGTTGATGCCGAGGATGCCGGGGTCGGCGAGCGGGTTGCGGGTGACGCCCTGCATGACCGCGCCGGACAGGGCCAGGGCCGCGCCGACGAGGGCGGCGAGGACCGTACGCGGAATGCGTTTGACCACCGCCGCCTGGTTGAGGGTCTCGTCGGTGCCGCCGAACGCGGCCACGATGTCGGACCAGCCGACGATGCGGGACCCGAGGGCCACCGACGCCAGCATCACGAGGACCAGGGCGGCCAGGACGGCGAGCAGCCACCCCAGACGCACCCGGGCCGGGCGCCGCAGGATCGCGACGTCCGGCCCTTTCACTGATGTCATCAGATCTTGTCGGCGGCTGCGCCGAGCAGGTCGACGTAGTCCTTCAGCACGAAGGAGACGGCGAGCGGGGTGGGGTTGGCCGCGGTGGCCACCGGGGTGCTGCCGGGCAGCGAGACGAACGAGCCGCGCTGGATCGCCGGGATCTTGTTCAGCAGCGGGTCCTTCTGCAGGGTCGCCAGGGTGGTGCCCTCGGCGTCACCGTAGGTCACGATGATGTCGACGTCGCTGAGGTTCTGGACCTGTTCGGCGCTCTGGGTGAGGCTGAACTCCTCGGTGGCGGCCGACGCCTTCTCGATGCTGGCCGGGTGCTTCATGCCGAGGTCGGTGAAGAACTGGGCGCGGGTGTCGTGCGTGGTGTAGAAGCTGATCTTGCTGAGGTCGGTCGGGTCGATGTGGGTCAGGAACATCACCGACTTGCCGGCCAGCTTGGGGTAGCGGGCCGCCTCGGCCTTCATCTCCCCTTCGATCTTGGTGATCAGCGCGTCACCCTCGGCGGCCAGGCCCAGGGCCTTGCTCTCCAGCTTGATGCTGTCGCGCCACGAGGTGGCCCACGGCTTCTTCGGGTACGCCACCACCGGCGCGATCTTGCTGAGCGTGTCGTAGTCCTGCTGGGTCAGGCCCGAGTAGGCGGCCAGGATCACGTCCGGCTTGGTGTTCGCCACACCCTCGAAGTCGATGCCGTCGGTCTCGTCGAACAGCGGCGGGGTGGCGGCGCCCAGCTCCTTGAGCTTCGCGGCGTCCCACGGCAGCAGGCCGTCGCCGTCCTCGTCGCCGAAGTTGGCCTTGGCGTACCCTACCGGGACGATGCCCAGCGCCAGGGGGACCTCGTGGTTGGCCCACTGGACGGTGGCGACCCGCTCGGGCTTCTTCTCGATGGTGGTGGTGCCGAAGGCGTGCTCGATGCTGATCGGGAACGACGCCCCGGCAGCGGCGCTGCCGGTCGCGGCGGGGGTGTCTTCGCTGTCGGTTCCGCCGCAGGCGGTGAGCGCCAGGGCGGTGGTCGCGGCGACGATTCCCGCGAGGAACCGGGATGCACGCATGGTGTGAGCTCCAAACTTTACTGATAAGGCTTGGCTAACCTAACAGTAGGAGTTTCCGCGTCTTGATCGACTCCCTGTGATAGACGCGTCGCTATGTGAACGTCGGCCCTTGAGTTCAACCCAGGTTGAGGTTCTACCGTGGCGGCGTGTCATCTCCGGACGATCTGCTCACCGTCGGTGAGGTCATGGAACGGACCGGCGCGCCCGCGTCGGCGCTCCGGTTCTGGGAGGAGCTGGGGCTGATCGCCACCGAGCGCAGTTCCGGCAACCAGCGACGGTACCGCCGGCACATGCTGCGCCGGATCGCCCTGGTGCTGGCCGCCAAACGACTCGGCATCCCGCTCGGTGACGTCGCCGGCATCCTGGCCGTCCTGCCGGCCGGCCGGGCGCCGAGCCCGCGCGACTGGGAGCTGGTGTCGCAGCGCTGGCGCGACGACCTGGAGGCCCGCCGCCGCTACCTGGCCAATCTGGAGAGCCAGCTGACCGGCTGCCTCGGCTGCGGCTGCCTGTCGATGCCGTCGTGTTCGGTGCGCAACCCGGACGACCAGCTGCGACGCCAGGGCCAGGGCCCGGTGCGGCTGCTGCGCTGACCATCGGGTTTGGCGGGGGAGAGCCGGGGCATCCAGTCGCCGTGAAACTCCCCACCCCTCGTGGCCCGGTGTCGGCGGCCCTGGTCAGCGCCCTCGCCGGGGCGCCCCGCGAACTGTCCGGCGACCTGACGCCGGACGATGATCCGCTGACCGGCGAGGACCTGCAGCTGTCGTTGTTCGTCATGTACGAGCTGGCCTACCGTGGCTGGGACGGCGTCGACGACCGCTGGGAGTGGGAGCCGAGCCTGATCCGGTTGCGCACCGCAGCCGAGGAACGGTTCGAGGCCGGCCTGCGGGCGCTCGTCGCGCCGTACGACGACCGGCTCCCCGATGTGATCGACGCGCGCGGGATCGCCCGCACGCTGGTGGCGATGACCGGTGACGACAGTGGGCCGTCGCTCTCCGGCTACCTGCGGGGCCGGGCCACCCTCGCGCAGTTCCGGGAGTTCGCCGCACACCGGTCGGTCTACCACCTGCGTGAGGCCGATCCGCACACGTTCGCGATCCCCCGGCTGGGCGGCGCGGCCAAGGCCGCCCTCATCGAGATCCAGATCGACGAGTACGGGTCCGGCCGGGTCCACCGCATGCACCAGGAGCTGTTCAAGGCCACCATGACCGGGCTGGGACTGGACACCACCTACGGCGCGTACGTCGACGTGGTCCCCGCCCTGACCCTGGCCACCAACAACCTGATGTCGCTGTTCGGCCTGCACCGGCGCCGGCGCGGCGCGCTGCTCGGGCATCTGGCGGCCTACGAGATGACGTCGACCGGACCCAACCGGGCGTACGGCAACGGACTGCGCCGCCTCGGTGGGGACGCCGACGCGACCCGTTTCTACGACGAGCACGTGGAGGCGGACGCGGTGCACGAGCAGGTGGCGGCGTACGACATGTGCGGCGCCTTCTGTGCCGCCGAACCGGAGCGGGCGGCCGAGGTGCTGTTCGGCGCCCGCTGCGCGCTCGCCCTGGACGGATTGTGGGCGAGCGCGGTCCTCAGCAGCTGGGAGCGCGGCGAGAGTTCACTGCCCGGCCTGGTCTGACCGGGGCGCGGGCGTCTGCCGGCCGGCCTCGGCCCGGAACCGGATCGCCTTGTGGGTGCCGTCACAGAACGGCTTGGCCGCCGACTTGCCGCACCGGCACAGGGCGATCGTGTCGCGGCCCGGCTCGATCGCCGTACCGTCCTGTGCCAGCAGGGTGAAGTCCCCGCGCACCAGCAGCGGGCCGTCCTCGCAGACGACGACGCTGGCGCCCGGCACCTGATCTCCGATGGTCATGCGGGCCGCAATGCCCCGGACCCGGCGGCCGAAACCCGCCGGTCCGCGGTGAGCAGCACCAGGGCGATCCGTTCGGCGTGGGCGTAGGCGGGGCCGTCCAGTTCCTCGCCGTACGCGTCCGGATCCATCTCGCGGTAGCCCCACTCCAGATCGGTCCCGTCCAGATGGCCGTGCAGCGCCTCGTGGAACGGATCGGTGCCGTCGGTGATGCCGGTGCCGGCGAACAGCACCAGCGTCCCGCCGGGGGAGAGCCGCCGCACGGCGGTGTCCACGATCGCCAGCGACAGTTCGTGACCATGCGGGCCGCCGTCGCGGTAGGTACGCCCGACCGGATCGATCATGAACGGCGGATTGGTGACGATCAGGTCGAACATTCCGGGCACATCGTCGAGGAGGTCGCTCTTCACCGGGCGGACGTTCGGCGTACCGGCAAGCTCGGTGTTGACCTGGGCGAACCGTAACGCGGCCGGATTGATGTCCACCGCCAGCACCTCCGCCCCCGGCAGACGTTTGGCGATCGTGATCGCCCCGGCGCCGGTCCCGCAGCCGATGTCCACCGCCCGCCGCACCGGCCGGTCCCGGGCCTCGGCCACGGCGATCGCGGCGTCCGCCATCCGGTAGGTGTCCGGCCCGAAGAACACCGCGTCGGCCTCGGTGGTCGGGAACGCCGAGTGCGCGAAGATCTCGCCGTCGTAGCTGGAGTAGCGGACCAGGCTCCGGCTCAGGTCACCGTCGGTGACCAGCAGTCCGGCGGCGTCGACCAGCGCCACCAGGTGATCCGGCAGCACGCCGGGGGCGAACGGGCGACTCCAGCCGAACACGTCCCGGACGTCGCGGGCCACCTCGTTGCCGGGCCTGCGGTTGACCCGCTCGTGGGTGGCGGGGGTGGTCGTGGTGAATCGGTATCCGGAGTCGCGCAGCGCCGCACCGAGCGCCACCAGTGGTGTGGTGATCGTCATGTCGGCCCGGATCCCCCGCGTCACCGCCTTCAACCGCTCCGCCAAAGGTTGACGCTTCAACTAATGCGGCCTAGGGTTCGGCCATGACCAACCCCGTCGTCGCCACCGCCGGATCCACCGACCCGCGGGCCCCGCTCGTCGTCCTGCTGCACGGCCGCGGCTCCCACGAGCAGGAGATCCTCAGCCTCGCCGGGCACCTGCCGGCCGGGCCGGCCTACGCGGCGGTGCGCGCCCCGATCGCCGAGGGCGGCGGATTCGCCTGGTTCGCCAACCGGGGCATCGGCCGTCCGCTGCCCGAGTCGCTGCGAGCCAATGTCGACTGGTTCCGCGGCTGGCTCGATACGGTGGCCCCCGACGACCGCCCGGTCGTGCTGGTCGGATTCAGCGGGGGAGCGGCGTTCGCCGGCGGCGTGCTGCTCGACGATCCGCGACGGTTCGCCGGGGCAGCGGTGCTCTACGGCACCCTGCCGTTCGACGCCGGAGTGCCCACCACGCCCGGCCGGCTCACCGGGATCCCGGTCTTCGTCGCGCACGGTGAGCACGACACGGTCATCCCTCGCGACCTTCAGGACAAGACCTGGGCTTATGTACGTACGGAGTCCGGCGCCGTGGCCACCACCCGTCGTGACCCGGTCGGGCACGGCATCGCCCCGTCCGCACTGCGCGACCTGAGCGCGTGGGTGGAGAAGTTGGTATGACCATCCCGGAGTCGGCTGTCGCCCCGGTTCCGGGACCCGACGAGGACTGGGGCTATCGGGTGCGGGACGCCGGCCGGGCGCACCGGATCGCGGCCGGCGAACGGGTGATCGGCGCCAACCCGGGCTGACCGGTGCGGCCGGGTTCGTGGTCGGCGAGTGGACGCCACTCACCGCCACCGGCGCCGCGATCCTCGGCCATCCACTGCGCGCCGTCGTTCATCTGGCCCGTCACCTGCACCGTCGTGGTGAGACACGGCCGGCCGGATCGCGGGTGCCGACTGGGGCGCTCACCGACGCCGTGCCGGTCCAGCCGGGCGTCACCTACCGGCCGGCGATCACGCGCGTGGGAGCGTGTCACTGGAAAGGCTGACGGCTGCCAAAAATAAATGTTTGCTCTGTGGCAAAGGAGGGGACCAGGGATTTCGTTCATCCCCGGCCGGTAATTAGGAGTTCCCCCGCATGAGCGTGATGACCGACACCGCAGTCAGGACCGAGGCCGCGTCGAGCACCGAGCCGGCCAGCCAGCTGATCAACGCGATGGCCGCCCTCCCGGCCGGCCACCCGTCCCGGGCCCGGCTGCGTGACCAGGCCATCGAGGCGTGGATGCCGCTCGCCCGGCACCTTGCCAACCGCTACGCCAACCGCGGCGAGCCCCGCGACGACCTGCAGCAGGTGGCCGTCCTCGGCCTGATCAAGGCGGTCGACCGGTTCGAAGCCGACCGTGGTGTCGACTTCGCCGGCTTCGCCATCCCGACCATCGTCGGTGAGCTGAAGCGCCACTTCCGCGACAAGACCTGGTCGGTACGCGTCCCGCGCCGCCTCCAGGAACTCCGCCTCGCGATCACCGGCGCGAACAGTGCCCTCAGCCACACGCTGGGACGGTCGCCGACGGTCGCCGACATCGCCGAGTACCTGAACATCAGCGAGGACGAGGTCCTGGAGGGTCTGGAGGGCGCCCGCGCCTACAATTCGACCAGCCTCGCCACGCCGGTGACCGAGGGCGGCACCGAGCTGGGCGAGACCCTGGGCGGCGAGGACGCCGGCTTCGAACTGGCCGAACTGCGCATCGCCCTCGGCCCGGCCCTGGCCAGCCTGGACGAGCGCGAGCAGAAGATCGTCAGCCTGCGCTTCTACGGCAACCTGACCCAGAGCCAGATCGCCGAGCAGGTCGGCATCTCCCAGATGCACGTCTCCCGCTTGCTGGCGAAGGCCCTGACAAAGCTCCGTACCCGCCTGGACGGCGCCATCGCCTGACGGACCGGTCCGCGCTGCTCCATCCGCCGGCCGCATCACGTGTCGGACAGAACGTTCGTTCTTCCGCACGCCGCACGCCGCACGCCGCACGTCGCACGTCGTCGCATCGCTTGGCTGAAAGAACGTTCTTTCTCTCGTGCACCCGCCCGACAGGCAGAACGTTCTTTCTTCCATGCTGCGCGCCTCACGTTGCGCGCCTCTTGGTGGATAGAACGTTCGTTCCTCCGTCAGCCGCGCTTCGCGGGCAGAACGTTCGTTCTTCCGTGAGTCGCTTCGCGCTTCCCCTGGCGGATAGAACGTTCGTTCTGTCTTGCATCGCCAGGCGGGCAGAACGTTCGTTCTTCGGCAGGGCGGTCGACGGACATCTGCGCGTCTCGGGGCCCCGGGGCGGGGCTGACGGCTGACATCATGGCTCGGTGAACGTACGGGAAATCGGTGTCGCGTTTTTTGACCGCCTCAACCGGCATGATCCGTTGGGCGCGAGTCTTGTCGGATTGACCGCCTACGACGCGTTGTTGCCCGACCCGCGGGCTTCGGCCGACCGGGATGCCGCACGGTTCTTCCGCGCGACCGCCCGGTCGGCCGAGTCGTCTCCCGGCGACGACATCGACCGCGCGGTGCTGACCTGGATGGCCGACACCGCCGCCGACGAGGCCGAACACTGTCTGTGGGAGGCCAACGCGTCGGCGATGGCCTACGGTTCACCGCAGTCGTCGTACTTCATGGCCGGCCGCGACCACTCCCTGCCCGGTGCCGCCGCGTTCTTCGACGCCCTGGCCGACCGCTATCGCGACGCGTCCGGCCGTGGCCGCCCCAGCACGCGGGCTGGTCTGGAGCAGGCCGCCACCCAGTTGGAGGCCTACCCGACCGGCCCCCGCACGTCGCCCCAGGCATTCCCACCGCCGACCTCGGCCAACACACCCGCCGGTCAGCAGCCGACGCCGACCAGCGGGTCTACCGTGCAGGCGACCAGCGGGTCTACCGGGCGGTCCACCGGCGGGTTCGCCGGTCAGCAGTCGACGCCGGCCGGCGCCCCCGCCGGACCGGAGCCGGTTTCGGGGGACGCGGCGACCGGGCGGCGGCCGATCCCGGACGATGTGGCGGCCGCCATGCGCCGGCTGCTCGCCGCCTACCGTGGTGACCTGGCTGAAGTGGCCCGCGACGACGAGCACGTCGGTATCTCAGCGGTTCGGGGCGGCGAGGCCGGATATCTGGCCGCGGTCGCCGCGCACACCACCCTGCCGGTGACCCCGCGTCAGGTCCACGAGCTGGGCCGGGAATTGCTCGCCGACCTGGAGTCGCAGTGGTCGGCGCTCGGCAAGGAGGCTTTCGGCATCGGCGATCCCGCCGCCGTCCGAGCCCACCTGCGCGACGAACCCTCCCTCCGTTTCACCAGCGGCGACGAGATCCTCGCCACGGTGGCCGCCGCCCTGGAACGCGCGTCCGCCCGCACCGCCGACATCACCGCGATCGCCGCGTCCGCCCCGTGCGCGGTGGAGGAGGTGCCCGCCGAGGAGGCCGAATCCGCACCCGCCGCCTACTACTGGCCTCCGGCGGTGGACGGCAGCCAGCCCGGCAAGGTGTTCATCCTCACCGCTGATCCGGGGCAGCGTTCCCGGTTCGGTTTGGAGGCGCTGACGTTCCATGAGGCGGTGCCCGGCCACCATTTCCAGGCGGTGGCCACGCAGGGCCTGACAGAACTTCCCGACTTCCGCCGGTACGTCGACACCCGCCTCGGCGCCTACGTCGAAGGCTGGGCCCTCTACGCCGAACAGCTGGCCGACGAACTGGACCTCTACTCGTCACCGCTGACCCGTCTGGGTCGGGTGAGCCTGGCCGCCCTCCGAGCCGCCCGCCTGGTCACCGACACGGGCTTGCACGCTTTCGGCTGGTCCCGCCAGCAGGCCCGGAACTTCTTGACAGACAACACCGTCCTTTCCGTACGGGACGTACGCCAGGAGACCGACCGTTACATCGCCTGGCCCGGGCAGGCACTCGCGTACAGTGTCGGCGCCCGCGAGATCCTCCGTCTCCGCGAGTCCGCCCGCACCGCACTGGGCTCACGTTTTGATCTGGTGGCCTTCCACGACCAGGTCCTGGGAGCCGGAGCGGTCCCGATGCCGGTACTGGCCACCATCATCAACCGCTGGACCAGCCGATGATCGAACGGCTGACACCGGCTCACCTGCCCGAATGCGCCCGCCTCTACGTGGAGACTTTCAACGCCCCACCGTGGAACGAGGCCTGGCGCGAAGAGGACGCCACCCAGCGCCTGAAGGACTACCTCGACACCCCACGCTCCCACGGCGTAGGTCTGACCAGTCCCGACGGCACCATGCTGGGCTTGGCCCTCGGCCACCGAGAACGTTACGGCCCAGTAGACCATTTCCTCCTGAAGGAACTGTGCATCCACCCCGACCACCAGAGACAGGGCCATGGCACCACTCTGATGAACGCGCTGGAATCCCAACTCCCCGACATCCACCACTGGCACCTGGTAACCGCCAGAAATAGCGAGGCCGCCACTTTCTACCAAAAACTAAACTTCCGCCCAGCCGCCCGAATGGCAGTTTTCGTGCGCACCCCTCAGTAGGAAAACAAATCCTACGGTTTCCGGCCTCAGGAACAGCACGGAAACCACCACAACCCCGAGCGGCCCACAATACGTCGAGTGCCACCCCGGCCACCATCCCGCGCCGGCCACACTCATGCAAGAAAACCCGCCACGATAGCCGCAGAACCGCAGCCTTTGAACCCATCCGATATGTTCCGGACTCGCTGACCGGGATGAATGGTCCGCCCGAGCTGAGCGGGCTGGATGGGGGCGGGCAGGCGGCTGAGGTGGGCGGGTTCTCCCCACCGGGCGGGCTGACCGTCGGGGATCTGCGGGCCCGCGCCACCCGGCTGGACCTCGTCGACGTGCCTGGCGGTTGATCCAGTTCCGACGAGATCACCGGCCGGCGGGTGGCCGCCCACAACACCGAGATCGGGTGGCCGGCCCCGTGCTGGGCGACGGCCTGCGGCGAGCGAGCTCGGGCCTGGCCGGGCACGGGTGAGTGGCCGAGCACGGGTGAGTGGCCAGGCTCGTGGGCGGCCCGAGTCGGGAGGGCGGCAACCGTGCCGAGTCCCGCTGAACAGGCCGCCGTCGGTGAGCCCGCCGGATCCCCGTCGGGCTGAGGTGGTTGGCCCGAACGCTTGTGCGCTGCCGGTGGCTTGGAGTCCACCCCGTTCGGCGGGAACGAGGTGGACGGCAGCGGGAGCTTCAGGCCCGCTCGCAACGAGAGAGGATCTGGCATCGGAGGAGGAGCCGCAGGAGGAGTAGCAGGAGCAGGAGGGGCAGGAGGAGCAGGAGGAGCAGGAGGAGCAAGCGTCGGGGAAAGAGCCGGTGCCGGAGGAGGAACCGGTAGCGGGGTAGAAGCCGACGGTGAGATAAGGGTCGATGGCGGCGAGGAGATCGTCGGCGGGAGATACGCCGATTGCAGGGGAGAAGGCGGTCGCGGGGAAGAGGAAGGCGGTTGCGGGAGAGAGGGCACCCGCGCGGGAGCAACCGGCTGTAGGGAAGACCTCGACCGCGAGGGGGAAGCCGGTCGCGGAGGAGGGACCGGAGGCGGCGGGTAATAGTCCACCGTCTCCACGAAATCGTTTCCATGCAGGCGGCGTAACTTTTCCGCATGGCGACGTTTGAGACCCCAATAACGACGGACCGCGTGCTCGCGGCGGAACTCGTCCCGGCTGGGCGAATAGTTTCGCGCTCTTGTTCGGTCGCGGATCCCGGCATCACTGAATAGCGCCAACTGTCCCATGCCTGAAATTCTTCCGCATCCGGGACCCGAACTGTCAGCGCTGGATCATGCCAAATCCGGTCGGAAGATTGGCAGGTGACGTTGCCTACAAAAGGGAACGCGCGCGGTCCGGCGACACCGTTTCGGAGAGGTGGCGGACCAAGGTGTTGACCGCGTCCCGGCCGGCTCGGTTGGCGCCCACCGTGGACTGGGACGGGCCGAAACCGATCAGGTGTACGCGTGGTTCGCCGGTCACCTGGGTGCCGGTCAGGCGGATGCCACCCTCGGCGTTGCGCAAGGCCAGTGGATCCAGGTGGGTCAGCGACGCCTTGAAACCGGTCGCCCACAGGATCGCGTCCACCGAGGTGAACGAGCCGTCCGCCTCCCGTACCCCGTAGGGTTCGATCGCGGTGAACATCGGCCGGCGGCTCAGGGCGCCGCGCTCCCGGGCCGCCAGCGCGTACGGGGTCCAGATCAACCCGGTGTATGACACGACACTGCCGGTCGGGCGGCCGGCCTCGACGTCCGCGGTCACCTTGGCGATGGTTTCCCGGCCGGCCACCTCGGGCTCGAAACCGTCCCGGAAGACCGGCTCGCGACGGGTGTACCAGAACGTCTTCGTCACCCGGGAGATCTCCTCCAACTGCTGGAGTGCGGAGATCCCGCCGCCGACGACCGCCACCCGCATCCCGGCGAACCGTGCCGCCGACACATAGTCCCGCGTGTGCACCTGGAGGCCGGTGAACGTGTCGATCCCCGGATACCGCGGGCGGACCGGGTTGTCCCAGGTCCCGGTGGCGTTGATGATCGCCCGCGTGGCCCACGGCCCATGATCGGTCTCCACGATGAGCCCGCCGTCGGAGGAAGGGCGAACGGCGGTCACCCGCACCGGCCGTACGATAGGAAGTCCTGATTTTTCCTCAAAAGAGGCGAAATAGCGGGGTATGGCGGTCCGGCTCGGCTCGTCCGGGTCGATCGGTGGCTTGGGGAATCCCGGCAGGTCGAAGATCCCGTTGACGGTCGACATGTGCAGGGACTCCCAGCGCTCCCGCCACGCGCCGCCCGCACCGTCCGCCGCGTCGAGCACAACGAAGGTGTGCGCCCCAGGGCTGGGCGGAGGAGATGAAGGCGGCAGGGATGAAGGCGAGGGCGAAGAAGCGGGCGGAGAGGAGGGTGGCAGGGCAGAAGACGGAGGAGCGGAATACGACAGAAGGGAAGCCGGCGGAGAGGGCGACGGCAAGGCAGAAGGCAGAGGCTGGAGGGAATCCGGCGCTGAGGAAGAAGGAAGGGAACCAGGTGGAAGCGAGGGAGCCGGAAGGAAACCGCGCCGCCGCAGGTGATAGCCCGCCGAGAGCCCCGACTGCCCGCCGCCGATAACCACCACCGTAGCCGTCCTCATACGCCCGCCAACCCCCGCCACCGGCCGGGTATTTCCGGTCAGACCGGAGTTGTGATCCTCGCCGCCAACCGGTCCCGCAGCACGGTCAGCCGCTCGATCTCGGCGTTGAGCGCGGCCACCCGCCGCCCGGCGATCCCCTCGGACGTGGAGCACCTGCCGGGCACGTCGGCGAGGTCCAGCCGGCCGGCGCACGCTCGCAGGTCTCCGACGGTGAAGCCGCTGGCGAGCAGTTCCCGGATGGTCCGGATCCGGGCCACGTCCCGGGCCCCGTAGACACGCTGCCCGGTGGAGGTCCGCCGGGCCGGTGGCAGCAGCCCGTTGTCCTCATAGAACCGCAGCGCCCGCGGTGTGGCCCCGGCCGCCGCCGCAGCGTCCCCGATCCGCATCCGATCCCCCTACACCTCGATGATCACTGTGCCGGCATACCGCCCGGCCAGCACGTCCTGCATCGCCTGCGGCGCCGCCGCGATCCCACCGATCCGCTCATGCGGGAAATGGATCCTCCCCGCGATCCGGGTCAGCCATTCGCCCCGCACCGCGTGGTCCCCCATGGAACTGTATCCAGTGACAGCGATCTGTTTCAGCACCAGCGCGAACGAGTCGATCTCCACCGGCGCCGTGGTGCCCGGCCCGCTCGCCGACAACTGCCCCGACAGCGCACCGACCAGCGCGAACCTCGCCCCCGGCCGGGCCGCCGCGATGGCCGCCCGCAGATCGTCACCACCGACGGTGTCGAACAGCACGTCCACCTGCTCCGGCGCCGATCCCCGGGGCACCACCTCGTCGTAGCCGAATTCGGTCAGCATCCGTTCGGCTTTCCACGGCGACCCGGTACTGCCGACCACCCGCCCGGCACCGAGCAGGCGCGCCACCTGGCCGGCGATCGACCCCAGCGACCCGGCCCCACCGGAGACGAACACGGTCTCACCCGGCCGCACCTGAACAGCCCGGGTGAGCGCACCGTACGCGGTGGCCCCCTGCGCGAGATGCACCAGCGGATCCGGTAGCCGCTCGTCGAGGGGCAGGCAGGAGCCGACCGGCACGACCGCGTACTCCCGCCACCCCAGCAGATGCTCCACCAGATCACCGGCACGCAGCCCACTGTCCGACGGCGCCGACACCACCTCCCCGAGCGCCGGCCCGAACAGCGTGTCCCCGGCCCGCGGGCCACTCATCCCGGCGAGCAGGGTGCGCAACGCCGCGAACACAGTGAAATACCTGTTCCGGACCAGCACCTCACCCGCCCCGGCGACCGGAATCGGCACCTCGGCGACGGCCAGATCATCGGCCCGGGGCAGTCCGTGCGGGAGCGCCGCGACTCGGATTTCTCTCATGCCGGGGAAAGTACGACCTTCCCCATACGTCAAGGGCAAGCGCCGATGCCGTAGACAGTTCCCGTGACAGATGGATCTTCGATCAGGTCGGCGGGGCGGAATCTGGCCATCGCGACGCTGGCGTCCCGGATCGCCGGGTTCGTGCGCATCGTGGTGCTGGCGGCGGCTCTTGGGCTCGGCACCCGGCTGCTGGACACCTACAACGTCGCCAACACCCTGCCGAACCAGGTGTACGAGCTGATCGTCGGCGGCACCATGGCCAGCATCGTGGTGCCGTTGCTGACCCGGGCGGCGCTCAGCGAGGACGACGGCGGCGTCCTGTACGCGCAACGCCTGCTGTCCCTGATCGTCTACGTGCTCGGCGTGATGACCGCGGTGGCGATCGTGGCCGCGCCGCTGCTGATCGACCTGTACGCCCCCGGCTTCACCCCGGAACAGCGCGACCTGGCGATCGTTTTCAGCCGCTACTTCTTCCCGCAGATCCTGTTCTACGGCCTCAGCGCCACCGCCGCCGCGATCCTCAACATCCGCGGCCTGTTCGGTGCCCCGGCGTGGGCGCCCCTGGTCAACAGCGTGATCGTGATCGCGGTCGGCCTCACCTACGCGGCGATCGGCGGCAGCACCACGACCACCCTGTCCACCGATCATCTGCTGCTGCTCTCGGTCGGCACCACGGCCGGGGTGTTCGCCCAGATGACGCTGGTGGTGTGGGCGCTGCGCCGGTCCGGGTTCCCGATCCGGCTGCACCTGGATCCGCGCGGGATCGGCATCCGGCGGATCGGCAAGCTGGGCCTGTGGGTGCTGCTCGGGGTGGTGGCCCAGCAGATCCTGGTGGCGGCGGCGACCCGGGCCGCGTCGTGGAGTGGCGCCGGTGGCATCACCGCCTTCCAGAACGCCAACGCCATCTACCACGTGCCGTTCGCGGTGGTCGCCGTCTCGATCATGACGGCGATGCTGCCGCGGCTGAGTCAGTACGCCGCCCGCGAGGAGCACAACCGGGTGGTCACCGGGCTGTCCCGGGCGATCCGGACCGCGCTGGTGGTGATGGCCCCGATCGCGGCGGCGTTCCTCCTGCTCGGCCCGCAGATCGCGATCGTGCTTTTCGATCACGGCAACAGCAGTTCCGCTACGGTACGGGTCCTCGGGCTGGTCCTGGCCGCCTACGGTCTCGCACTGGTCCCGTTCACCAGTTACATGATTCTGCAGCGGGGCCTGTACGCCCTTCAGGACACCAGGACGGCCGCGGTGATCACGGCGGTGGTGGCCGCGGTCGGGGTGGCCGGCTGTGCGATCGCCGGCTGGCTGCTGCCGTCGGAGCACATCGTGATCGGTATTCCGGTGGCGTACGCGGCGGCCTACTTCACCGGCTTGAACCTGACCGCGATCGTGCTGCGCCGCCGCCTCGGATACATCGACGGCAAGCGCCTGATCCGCACCCATCTGCGGGTGGGTGTGGCCGTCGGCGCAGCGGTGGCCTGCGCCGTCCTGGCGAGCTGGGCGCTGCGCCCGGTGCTGGACCCGGCGGCCTGGACCGGCGCCCTGCTGACCGGCCTCGCGGCCGGTCTGGCCGGTGCGATCGGCTACCTGGCCGCCGGTCGCCTGCTGCGCCTGGCCGAACTCCGCCACCTGCTGCACGCCGCCCTCCCCGGCATCCGCACCTGGTGAACCCCGGCCGGTCCAGGAGCGCAGTTCGCGTGCCGATTTCCGGCTCGAATCGAGCCGGAAATCGGCACGCGAACTGACCGCGACCACGGACGGCCTCCAGGAGGACCGGCTGGGTGAAACGATGCCGGCCCGGCCGCGTGGCACGACGCTGGGCCGGTTGTGTGACACGATGCCGGGCCGGTTGTGTGACACGACGCTGGGCCGGTTGCGTGGCTCGACGCTGGGCCGGTTGCGTGGCTCGAAGTCGGGCCGGCCGGGTGATACGAGGCTGGACCGGTTGTGTCAGACGGATCCGGACTGGCCGCGCAGTTCGACGAGCAGTTCGGACAGGGCGGCGGGGTCGGCCGCACCGATCGGCGTGGTCCGCTCCCGCTGCCAGTGCTCGGACTGCCGCTCGTCGACCCACACCTCGGTGATCCGGAACTCGTCACCGGCCCGATACCCGGACGTCGGCATGCCCGGTCTCATCTCGGCCACCAGCGCCAGCCCGCCCGGCAGCTCACGGATCAGCTGGGTGTGCTCCCGGCTCTCGAGGTGGTACCCGTTGCCCAGCCACCCGGCGCGCATCAGCGCCAGGATCCGCTCCACGACGATCGGCCCGGTGCCGGGCACCGCGAACCCGGCCCGCTGCCGGTCCCCGAACGTCACCACCGGCCGGTTGACCTGTGGGAACGGTTGCAGGATCTCGTAGTCGGCGAACAGCTGCGCCCACCCGGTCAGCTCCTGGCCCAGATCGGCCGGATGCACGATGCCCAGCGGGGTGTCCCCGGCCACCACGGCGGTGTGATCCTCGCGGTCGGCGAGGCTGCCGTCCTCGGCCACCCGCAGCGCGCGGACCAGGCGCCGGCCGTCGTATTCCCCCCAGAGCAGCCGCCGGGCCAGCGGCCCGAGGATCGGATGCGGCAACAGGACACTGGGCAGGTCCCGTGCCGGGCGCAGCCGCCGCCGCAGCATGTCCTGCTCCAGCCGCCCGGTCTGGAACACCGCTGTCGCCCGCAACTCCTTCTTGAACCCCAGGAACCATTGGTACGCCTCGGGCCGGGTGTCCTTCACCCCCGGTTTCGGCGGGCGGGCCAGCATCCGGCCGTCGGCGGCCACCACGTGCGCGACCAGGTGCTCGTCCGGCCGGACCGGAAACGACCGCGGCCCGTAGTCGACGGCCAGCCCGGCGTCCAGACCGTGGGTGATCGCGGTCCGGTCGGCGAGCTGGGTGACCGTCAGCCCGCGCGCGGCGGCGGCCTGGCCGAGGTAGGCGGAGGCACGGTCGTTCATCGGGCCGCCCACCATGTTCGCCTCGATGGCCAGGAGGTGCCGCAGCGCGGTGTCGGTGCCGGCGGCGGCCAGCACCGCGTAGCCTTCGGCGGCCCGCGCGTGCCGGCCCTTCGCCGGCCAGGACCGGATCAGCGGCGCCAGTCTCTCGTTCGTCTCCTCGTCGCCGATGTGTGCCTGCGCGCACACCACCCACGCCTCGGCGGGTGGCATGCCGGCGTCCACCCAGCCGTCCAGCAGGGCCCGCCCGAACGCGGCCAGACCCGTCGGCTCGGCCTCGCCGATCAGCCGCAGCGTCTGCGGATCGGCCGGGCGGACCATCGGCTGGACGGCGGACGCCGACTCGACGGCCCGGGGCGGTTCGAGGTCACCGGGCGCCGGTTCGGGCGGGTCGTCCAGGCGTGAGCCGGTCAGCGCCCCGATCAGCCGGGTGACGTGGTCCTCCGGCATGAGCGCGCCGGCGGCCGTCCGCAGTGGTGGCAGGTTTTCCGGCAGCAGCCACTCAGGAGTGCGGCCGGAGCGGGCCGGAGCCGCGGGGGCGCCTGCCGAAAGGGCTTCGACCAGATCGTGCGCCGGTGGCCCGTACACCATCGCGGTTTTCAGCAGAATCGGACCGTGACCGCTCGCGGACAGGAACCGCAGGGCCTCCTCCGCGTTCTGCCGGGCCCGGCCCGGACGGCCCGCGGCGGCCGGGATCAGCGCCCGCGCCGCGGCCTCGGCGTGCCGGCACAGCCACAGCCGGGCCCACAGCCGCGCCGACCCGGTGTGCCGCAGCCAGCCCGCGACCAGGGTGGCCACCGCCGGACCGCGGAACGGCATCACCAGATGGCCCAGCAGGTCGGCGCTCTCGGCGGCCTCGCCGAGCGCGAACTCCTCAGCGTCCAGCTCGAACCGGGCCACCGCGACCCGGCCCATGTCGGCCCGCCGCCGGTGCCGCAGGAACCGGGAGGTGGACAGCAGCGCACGGGCCGGCGCGTCCGGCCCCTTCGCGATCAGCCAGGGGATCTGCTCGGGCGCCAGATCGGACAGCTTGCCGGCGCGGCTCGCCGCCAGCGGCCAGTCATCGCGCTCACGGCCGTGATCGAGCGCCGCGGCATGCGACCACCAGCGCTCCCGCTCGCCGTCACGCCAGGCCATCCCGGTCGGATCGTCGCAGGTCAGTCCATCGATCACGACCAGCTTACGCACTCGTCCCACCGCCACCGTCCCGCCTCCCCGCTTCGCCGGTCCGCAGACCGTACCGTGCAGGTGTGACACGTTCGCGACTCTCCTATCCGGAGGCCGTCCGGCTGCTGCTCGGCGGCGACGATCCGGTCACCCTGCTGGGCCGTGCGGCCGGTGGCGCGATGCTGGTCGCGGCCCCTTTCGCCGAGGGCGTGCTCTCCTGGTTCGACTACAAGGGTGAGGCGAACAACATTCTCCGGGAGCTGCTCGGGCGGGCTCCCGCGCGGATCCGGGCGGTCCGCGGGCGGCGGCACTTCGAGCTGCTGGAGGCCGCGCACACCGTGCTGGTGCTGGCGGCGTTTTTCGAGTCGCTCACCGAGCACGTGGGCGACCGGTTCGCCGAGCTGGAACTCACCGACGGTGACCGCGGGCGCATCGGCGCGGTGGACGCCGGGATCGCCATGCCGGACGCGATCACCGGGTTCACCGAGAACCTGCCGGCGGTCGAGCGCGCCTTCCGGGCCATGCACGCCACGTTCTGTGACTTCGCGGACGGCCTGGCGGCCGCGCAGGACATGACGATGCCCGAGGCCGGCGGCGTGGTCACGGTCGCGTCGCGGATCTACCGGGACAATTATGTACGCCTGTCGGTCGACATCCCCGAGTTCGGTGTCTGGGCACAGCTGGACGAGTTCGCCGCCACCCGCGCCGAGGTTCGCCGCCACACCGAGACCCTGACCGGAGTCGCCGCCCGGCTCGCCCGGCTCGTCGACGCCCCCGCCCCGGCCGCCGTCGCCGGGCTGGCCAGGCACTACGCGCGCGTGCTGGAACGGCCGTTGTGGCGCTCGGACGCCCCCGCCCCGGACGGCCTCGTCTTCCCGCCGGTCGCCGACGGTTTCGTCAGCCCCCGGTTCCGGCTGGCGGTCTGCGCGAACGACTCGGCACTCGGCGACGAGTCGTGGTGGCGCGACCGGGAGATCCGGGAGGACCTGGACGGCTTCCTGTCCGGCTACCTCACCGCCGTCGGCAGCACCCAGCGCCCGATGATCGTTCTCGGCCATCCCGGCGCGGGCAAGTCGCTGCTGACCGAGGTGCTGGCGGCCCGGATCCCGGCCACGGCGTACACCACGATCCGGGTGCCGCTGCGCCGCGTCGACCCGGACATGCCGGTCCACGACCAGATCGTCACCGCCGTCGAGATGATCACCCGGGAACGGCTGTCCTGGGGTGAACTGTGCCGGGGCGCCGACACCACCAAGGTGGTGCTGCTCGACGGCTTCGACGAGCTGGTGCAGGCCACCGGGGTCACCCAGTCGCACTACGTGGAGCAGGTCGCCGCCTTCCAGCGGGACGAGTGGGACCAGGACCGCCCGGTGATCGTGCTGATCACCTCCCGGACGCTGGTGATGGACCGGACCGTGGTGCGCGACGGCACACTCGTACTCAAGTTGGAGCCCTTCGACGAACCGCGGGTGGTGCGGTGGACGCGTGCCTGGAACACCGCCAACCGGTCCCGCCCCGGATTCCGGCCGCTGACCGGTCCGGAACTATGGCGGCACACCGAACTCGCCGGTCAGCCGCTGCTGCTGCTCATGCTGGCGGTGTACGCGTCCGAGAACGGTCACGGCGGCCTGGACACCGACGACCTGTCCAGCGATCAGTTGTACCGGCGGCTGCTCGACACGTTCATCCGCCGCCAGATCCGTGAGAAGTCCGGCGTGGACCTCGGCGACACCCGGTTCGCCCGGCTGGAGGCCGCCGCCCGCCGCGATCTCGCCGCGGTCGCCTTCGCCATGTTCACCAGGCGGCGGCAGTGGGTCGGCGAGGAGGATCTGAGCCGCGACCTGGAGGCGCTGCACCCGGAGGACGACCCGGGCGAGCCCGGCGTGGGCGAACCGGTGAGCCGGGCCCGCCGTACCGTCGCGGCCTTCTTCTTCGTCCATGTCGCCAAAACCGACGACGAGGTACGGGTACCGGGGCGCCGCTCGTACGAGTTCCTGCACGCCACGTTCGGTGAATACCTGGTCGCCGAGCACACCGTGGACCTGCTTTCCGAGCTGGCCGGGGACTGGGCGCGGGCGCGGAGCCGGGCGTACCAGCCCCGCCTCGACGACCGGGTGCTGCGGGCATTGTCGTCGCATCAGCCGTTCAGCAACGGCGAACGGATCCTGCCGTTCCTGATCGACATGATCTCGCTCCGGCCGGACCGGGACGACCTGCGTGAACTGGTGCTGGAACTGTTCCGGACCGCCCGGCAGCGGGTGTCCGACGACAGCTACCGCCCGACACCCTTCGACGTGGTCACCCGGGCCGCCGCCTACACCGCGAACCTCGCCCTGCTGGCGGTGATGTGCGGCCCCGGCCAGCGCCTTCCGGCCACCGACCTCACCGGATTCGAGTCGACCGTCCGACTGTGGCGTAGTGGGCTCGACCCTGAGGTCCAGCAGAGCCTGTTCGTCACGTTGCGCCGGTCGGGCGGCCTGCTGACCCTGGACAGCACGGGGGAGCACGTCTCGCTCGCCGTCCACGAGGCGGATCTCGTCGGCGACGTCTTCACCGGGGCGGCGCTGCGGGCCGGGCGGGCCACCCTGCTGACCGCGGAGACCGGGCGGCGGCCGGACGGCGACCCGGATCTGCAACGGTCCTTCCACGCCCGGGTGGTCCGGCTGCTGGTGCTGTGCTGGCCCGCCGCCGGGCTGGCCCGGCTCAACCCGTACGACGAGGAGCAGTACGCCGGCCTGGCCGCCTGGCTCGACGATAACGAGTTCCGGGACCCGCTGATGAGCAGCCTGTACGTCCTGGGACAGTGCCTGCTGCGAGACGGCATGGATCTCGCCGACGACACGCTCGACCGCCTGCTGCGGCACTTCGGCGACCGCTGGCGGCACTGTCCCGACTACGGGGAGATCCCGGTCGCACTGCTGGCCCTGAACCGGCCGGCACTGATGGACCGGCATCCGTGGCTACGGGACCTGGTACTCGGCACCGGCCTGTCCGCCTATCTGCACGAGGTGGCCCGCGTGCACCGGGACCGGGATCCCGGGCGCCTGGATCCGGTCGTCGCCGAACTCCGCCGCAGCCTGGCCGCCGCCGACATCGGGGTGGTCGTGCCGTCGATGGTCACCGGGCTGCGCTCAGACCCGCGCCTCATTCAGCAGCTGATGATCGGCCTGTCCGGCTTCGAGGACCTGGTCTGGTCGCAGATCGCACCGTCGGACCTGTCGCTCGCGCTCGGCCCGGCCTATGGATGGGACGAGCGGACCGCCCTGATCGTGGCGGACTACGTCGCCGCCCGCCGGGAGGAGGCCTTCGACGGCCCGGACGCCGAGGCGTTCCGGTCCCTCTGGGCGGGCACGACCACGCTGCCCGGCCGTTTCAGCGTGGGTGGCGTGCCGGTGACACCCGCGACCGGAACTCGGCAAGGGTGACGACCGCCGCGTTGACCTCCTCGACCGGGAAGATCGCGATGTCGGCGTCGTCCTCCTCCAGCTGGGGGAGCCACTCCTTGAGGAACACCTTGAGCGGGATGCGGATGGCGTGCTCGCCGTCCACGTCGCCCTCGTTCTCCAGACGGGCCACCGTGGCATAGGGCCAGATCGGCAGCAGGTTGCGGCGCCGGCCGTCCTCGGTGAACAGGATGTCGCCCTCGTCGCCCCACACCCACAGGGCGCCCCGCTCGGCGATCACCTCGAAGGTGCCGGCCGTCCGGTCCTCGGCGCCGAGGGCGAGCAGGCGCTCCGCCTCGCGGCGCGAGATGTCATCCGATGCCACAATATCTCCGATTTTCCGGTTCCGGTGTTCCGCGGCGATGCTATCGGGCATCAGCCGCGGAACACCGGGCGGCCGGTTCTTCGGCTACCTCTCTCCTGGCGGGCGGCCGTTTCTCACCCCAGGCGGCGGCGGTCGCCGAGCTGGTCGTCGATCGGCAGGTCGACGGCCTTCTGCTGAGCCAGCGGCGCGGTCACTCCGGCCCAGCGGCGCAGCGTGGCGGTGGCCGTGGCGGAGTCCTCCGGGGTCAGCCGGGCGATGTTGGCGCCGTGGTTCGCGCCGGGCGCCACGAACAGGTGCGAGTCCTTACGGCTCGGGGTGAAGCGCTCGGCACCCCACGGATCGTTCTCGCCGTACACGAAGAGCATCTGGGACGCCTTGGTACGCACCCACAGGTCCACGTCGATCATCGGCAGCGGGTTGTGGGGCCGGCGCAGCTCCTTGGGCAGGGACGAGTTCGCGGTGTACAGACCGGGGTGTGCCCGCAGCCCGCGCAGGTGCTCGAACTTCAGGCCGGGCGCGCCGAGCTGGGTGGCGGCCTGGTAGTAGTACGGCCAGTAGTACTCCAGGGACTGGTCGGTGTAGAAGCTCCACCCGGCGACCGAGTCGATCCAGTCGTACAACTCGTCGTCGGTGGCCGTCGCGGCCGGGACGGCGGCGCAGTCGGCGGCCACGCTGTACTGCCAGAACGCCCACACCGTGTCCAGCACGGTCATCTCGAACGAGCGGTCCGCGGTGCCCAGCGTGCGGCTGAAGGTCCAGCCGTTCTCGGCCGCGGCGGCCTCCACCCTGGGTACGAGACGGTCACGCCGCAGCAGCGCCTGCCGTTGCACCTCGTCCAGGGCGGCGCGGCACTCCGGCGTACCCACGGTGTCGAGGAATCTGTCGTACGCCCGGTCCTCGGGGTCGATGACGTCGTCGGGGGCCACGTAGGCGACCACACCGTCCACGTCGTTCGGGTAGAACCGGCGGTGGTAGACCGACGTCATACCGCCCTTGCTGCCACCGGTCTGGATCCACTTCGCCGGGTAGAGATCCTTGAACGCGCTGACGATCCGGTGCTCGTCGGTGGCCTCCTGCCAGATGGTCAGGTCGGACCAGTCGGCGGGCGCGGGCCGTGACGGGGTGAAGAACCGGTGCTCGACCGACACCTGGTTGGCGCCGAGCAGAGCGGTCGGCTCGGTCTGGGAGGGGCGCGGGCTGGCGGCCAGGCCGTAACCGTTGGTGGACAGCACCACCGGCTGCGTCTCGGACCGGTGCAGCAGGGTGACCCGCTGCTCGAAGGTGCCCCGGCCGGGATGCCGGTGATCGGCCGGCTGGCGGTAGGTGAGGACGAAGAACCGGTAGCCGGCACCCGCGGTCTCGGAGACGACGGTCAGTCCGGGGATGTCCTCCAGCTGGTCCAGCAGGGGATCATCGGCGGCTTGGGCGGCGGTGGCGGGGGTGAGGGCCATCAGCAGAGCCGCGGCCGCGATGCGTAGCTTCACGTCCCGCACGATATCGACGATCCGCTATCGCCGCGAGGGGCGGCCGCCGTACGGCAGCCGCCCCGTCAGCGTCAGGCGTAGCTGTAGCCCAGCGCGGTGATGTCGCGTACCGCGGACGGCGTACGACCGGCGCCGAACGGTCGCATCACCTCGTTGTTGTCGACTACGCCGGAGGTGAACCCGGTCCGCGGCTGGTAGGTGTCGACGCCGCGGTTCTGCTGCCACAGCCACCACAGCCGGTCGATGTTGCAGTGGTGCAGCCAGAACACCGGGTCGTTGGGGGCCTCACGGGTGCCCATGTGCCCGCCGACGTAGTTGTGCACCCGGTTGTGCAGCTCGATCTCGTTGCGGTTGCGGTAGCTGTTGGAGACCGACCCGTTCCACGGCGACTGGTCGTACACCGTGTAGCTCTGCACGTTGTTGACGTTGTTGCTGCTCGGACGGCTCGCGCCCTGGCCGAGACGGCGCTGCAGGAAGTTGGTGCTGATGCTGCTGCGGTACAGCGACCAGCCCCAGTTCGGGCTGAAGTTGCCGGAGTTCACACTGCCGTTGGTGATCGCGCCGCAGAAGTCGCTGGTGAACGGGGACGCCGAGGTGGTCCAGTCCCAGTACGGCATGAAGATGTTCGGGTCGCCGGTGACCGTCTGCATGTCCAGCTCCAGCAGCCGCAGATATTCGCGGTGCCACGGGAAGAACGACGGCGACTGGTGCGCGTGGCTGATGTTGTCGTTGGTCCGCGCGAAGTACGTGATGTGCTGGTCGATGTACCAGTTGTAGTTCCGCCCGTTGACGGACGTGGTCTTGAGCTGCCGGAGAGCGTTGGCGAACGCGGTCCTCTCCGCGCTCGTCATGGCAGCGATGCTCTTACGGACGGCCATGGATCAGGTGCCTTTCACGATTCGGGGGAGTGCGGAGTCCGGGCGCTGACGGCACGCGTCAGTGCGTGTGCTCCTGCGCGGCGCCGCTGCTGAGTTCGAGGTCTCCGAGAATGTCGACGACTTTCATCATCAGCTTGCGGAGACAGTTCGGGTTCAGCTCCAGTTCCACCGGGTCGTAATGGTTGATGGCGCTGATCAAACCGATTCCGGCGTACGGTTTCCGGCCGTCCGTGGGGAAGAACATGGTGGGGATCGCGGTGAGCGCCAGGGCCCGGTCGTTGATATAGACCTCGTTCTGTTTCGCGAGGCTGAGCACGGTGGCGCCGAGGGTGCCCGCACCGAGCGCGCCGTTGCTGAGCGCGCTGCCGGTCAGATCGCCGGCCAGGTTACCCATGTTGTACCGGCCGCGGATTCGTTTGCCCTTGTAGACCTCGCTGAAGTCGCGCGGGTCGCCGGGGGCCGCCTTGGTGCGGTCCGGGGCGGGCTTCGGGGTGTCCGGGTTGGCCAGGGCCTGCGCCCCGACCAGTGCGGAAGCGGCGGTAGCAGCTCCGGCCGCGCTGTAGCGCAGAACGTCGCGACGTTTCATATCAGCCATGGAAATCCTTGTCTGCCAACCGCACGGAGCAGTGATTTGTCATGTTCTGTCCCATGTAAGCAGATTGGGGCCGGAGCTCATAATCGTGTCCATCAGGGGTGGGAAAGAATGCTCCGATTGCCCCCGAACGGATTACCCGAACGATCTGTGCCGGGATTTTCCTGGCAAGTTGTGACCCGGGTTCGCGCCGTGTCGCAGAAAAGTTCCGGGGTAGAATCGGGATACTGAGTCACGCACTTCGGCGATAACGTCGCCGGCGCTATCCGAAAATATTCTTTCGAACGTCGATGAATGGCGTGTTGGGTGATGGTGGTTATGAATCAGGAACGGCAGAAGGCAGCGAAGAGCCGGGGCGGCGTCAAGCGGGCGGCGATCGTGCTGACCGCCGCGGTCGGCGTGCTGGCGGCGGCCGGTTCGGCCCTGGCCGGCACCGGTGAGCCGGACGAGCCGAAGGACGTCCCGGCGGCCGCGGTCCAGGGCCCGGCGGTCGACCAGGACGCGGGCGGCAACAAGAAGCCCGGCTTCTTCGAGACCTACCGCGGGCACCACATCATGGGCTGGGGTGCCGGCGAGTCGGCGTGCGCCTACATCGACGGCAAGCGGCTGGTGCTCTACCCGCAGGAGGGCGGCAAGTTCACCAGCGCGATCCTGGGCTTCCAGCCGCACGTCGGGGTTCGCAACATCACCAAGGCCTCGGTGAAGGCACTCGGTGAGCTGAAGCTGACCGACAAGGTGGAGCCGAGTACGGCCTGCCCGGAGTTCGCACCCCCGAAGACGGCGGCCCCGTCGCCGAGCACCTCGGCGACGGGCCCGGCGAAGCCCGCACCGGCGGCGCCCGCCCCGGCCGCTCCCGCCCCGGCCGCTCCCGCATCAGCCGCTCCGGCGAACAGCTGACAGCAAGCGTCCCGCCCGTCCCGGTGGACGGGCCGGACGCTGCCATGGGACGGCGGCGCCGGATGAGGGTCGGTTCGTAGATCACCGGCGTCACCCGGGCCACCGCGTACGGCCACCCGCTCGGGCAGTTCGGCGTCTGCCGGGCTGGAGAACTTGTCGCACCCTGCGGCTAACGTTCCGGGGCATGAGCGGGATTCCGGCGATCATCAGGCGTAACAGGTTCGTGCGGCGCGGCAGCGTGGACGTGCCACCGTTCGTGATCGACACGGACGGTGCCGCGGCCGCGGAGAAACTGCTGGCCGAGCATCTGGTCGCGGTCCGGCAGGTGATCACCGCCCCGGGCACCCCCGCGCCGCTGGCCGAGGCGGCCCTGGCCTGGCTCGACGGTGATCCGGAGGCGCCACCGGCCGGCGCGGCGGCCGTGGTCGCCGCACTGGTCATCCGGCTCGGCTGGGACCGGCACGCCACCGACGTGCTGATCCCGTTCGCCGATCTCTGGATCGCCCGCCGCGGCCTGACCTTCGCCGCCCGCGCCGCCGTCGAGCACATGCCGCTGGTCTGTGCGCAGAGCGATGCCGGCACCCTGCACCTGGCCGTCGACCCGCCGGGCGACCGGGGCCGGAGCGGGCCGTCCCTGGCGATCCTGCACCGGGTCCGGGCCGCGCTCGCCGCGGAGGCCGTCGACGTCACCGACGACCTGCTGCCCTACCGGGAGCGCGGCCTGCGGACGGCGGTCGCCACCTCGGTCCTGCTCCCGGAGCGGCGGGACTGGGTCGAGCACGACGTGCGGGCGGTGCTGGCCGCCGCGACACCGTCGCAGGACCTGGCCGTGGCGCTGCTGTGCGCGGTGAGCACCGCGGCCGAGGCCGAGGCACTCGCACCGCATGTGACCCGGTGGTGGACGCTGCCCGCCCCGCGCATCATGGCCACGCTCGCCGACGGGATCGGCCCCGCCGCCTCCGGCGCGTTGCTGATCTGGTTCGACGTGCAGCACCGGACCGCCGACCTGCAGAAACGGATCCTTGCGGTGCTCGTCGAGTTGGACGGTGACGCCGCGTTCACCGGGCTGCTCGACCGGATCGACCGGAAATACGTGGCCGCCGCGGTGCTCGACGCCGCGGCCCGCTTCCCGGCCCGGGCCATGCGGTTGTTCGCCGAGACCGGCTCGCCGCTGCTGCGCGCCCACGTGCTGGCCCATCCCGCATCGGTCGACGACGTGGCGCCGGAGCTCAGCCCGGACGCTGCGGCCCGTGTCCGGGAGACCACCGATTCTCCCGCCGTGGAGTATGCCCCGGCCGGCTCGGTTCCGCCGGTGCTCGCGAGCCCACCCTGGCTGAACCGGGTGAAAGCCCCGAAACCGGTGGTTGTCGACGGGCTGAGCGGCGACGATCCGGCGACCGTCGAGTGGCGTGACGGCGAACGCGACCGCTGGCTGAGCACCCCGGGCGACTGGGGCCCACCCTGGATGAGCTGGGAGCGGGTGGCCGAGGTGGTGGCCGCGGGCCGCAACGACTCGCTGGCCCCGATGCTGTTCACCGGCGGCCCCGACGAACTGGCCCGTCCGCTGCTGCCGGACTGGCGGTCGCAACAGGGGACGCTGTACTACGGGGCCTGGGTCAAGGTCGCCGCCGCCCGGTTCGGCCTCGACACGCTGCCGCTGTTGCTCGACGCCGCCGACCGGTCGGCCCCGCTGACCGGCGCGCTGCTGCCGTTCTCGTCGACGGCGATCGCGGTGTTCATGGCCGACCGCTACAGCCGGGTGAAACGGGCCCGGCCGGCCGCGCTCGCCTGGCTGCTGCGGCATCCGGACGTCGCGGCCCGGGCCCTGGTCCCGCTCGCCGCCGGACCCACCGGCCCGGACCGCCGCCAGGCCGAGGCGGCGCTGCTGGCCCTGCCGGTCACCGCGGTCCGCACCGCCGCCGAGGGGTACGGCCCGGCCGTCGTCGACGTCGTCACCACGCTGCTGGAACGCGATCCGCTGACCCTGCTGCCGGCCCGGATCCCGGCCAACCCGGCCTGGGCGGCACCGGCCACCCTGCCGCCGGTGCGGCTGCGCGACGGCTCCGGGGCGCTGCCACCCGCTGCCGTCGAAGCCCTGGTCACGATGCTGGCGATCTCCAAGATGGACGAGGCGTACGCCGGAGTCGCCCTGGTTGCCGCCGCGTGCGAGCCGACCGACCTGGCCGACTTCGGATGGGAGTTGATGGAGGCCTGGCAGCGTGCCGGTGCCGACCCCAAGCAGTCGTGGGTGCTGGACGCGCTGGCTCTGCTCGGCGACGACGGCACGGTCCGGCGGCTCACCCCGCTGATCCTCGCCTGGCCCGGTGACGGCGGGCACACCAAGGCGGTCGCCGGGGTCCGCGTGCTGGCCACGATCGGCACCGACGTGGCACTGATGCGGCTGTACGGGATCTCCCAGCGTTCCGGGTTCAAAGGGCTGAAGACAGCCGCCGAGGAGAAGATCGTCGAGGTGGCCGACTCGCTCGGCCTCACCGCGGAGCAGCTGGCCGACCGCCTGGTGCCCGACTTCGGGCTGGACGCCGACGGGACCACGACTCTCGACTACGGGTCGCGGCGGTTCCGGGTCGGCTTCGACGAGCAACTGGTGCCGTTCGTCACCGACGAGACCGGCCGGCGGCTGCGGGCCCTGCCGAAACCGTCGTCGCCGGAGGCGGAGGAGGCCCGCAAGCGGTTCACCACGCTGAAGAAGGACGTGCGTTCGGTCGCCGCCGACCAGATGCGGCGCCTGGAGCAGGCGATGGTCAACGGGCGGCGCTGGACCCCGGCGGAGTTCCGGGCGTATCTCACCGGTCATCCGCTGCTCGGGCACATCGTGCGACGGCTGATCTGGACCGTTTCCGGTGACGGATCATCGGGCCGTTCGTTCCGTGTGTGCGAGGACCTGTCTCTGGCCGACGTCGCCGATGAGCCGTACACCCTGCCCGATGACGCCACCGTCGGGGTCGCGCATCCCCTCGATCTGGGCGCTGATCTGGCCGGGTGGGCGACGGTGCTCGCCGACTACGAGATCCTCCAGCCGTTCCCGCAGCTGGGCCGGGAGACGTACCCACCAAGTGATCTTGATCGGGTCCTTCGCTCCGAGGTCCCCGCCGGCCGGCTGCTCGGGCTGGAGCGGCACGGCTGGCGCCGGGAGGCCCCGCAGGACGCCGGGGTGCAGAATCGCATCGAGCGGGTCATCGGCGACTTCACCGTGGTGGTCGAACTCGACCCGGGCATCGCCGTCGGCCTGCCCGACGAACTCGGCGATCAAAAACTGACCGAGATCAATGTGTACGGCCGGTCCCGGCTCGATCGTGCCCACGGCACCCATCCGTTCGGTGCGCTCGGTCCGGTCGCCGCCTCGGAGGTGATCCGCGACCTCAGTTTCGGTCGCTGATCTCGCGGGGCTCGCCCGGGTCCGCTCGTTCGTCCCGGTCTGGTGTCTGCTTTCCGCCCGCTCTCCGGCCGGGCGGAAGTGGACGCCTCCGATCCGTTTGGTGGGAAGGCTCACAGAAGCTGACGTACCCCGTCCACTTGGCTACGCTCGCGGCGTGACCAGTCCCGAAGATCGCCCGTTGCGCCGTGACGCGCGACTCAACCGGGACCGGGTCGTGCACGCCGCCCGCGAGGTGTTCGCCGAGCGCGGGCTCGCCGGCACGTTCCACGACGTGGCGAACCGGGCCGGCGTCGGCCTCGGGACCGTCTACCGGCGTTTCCCGGCCAAGGGGGACCTGATCGAGGCGGCCTTCCAGGACCGTCTCGCCGAGTTCGCCGACACCATCGAGGCCGCCCTGGAAGCCCCGACCGGATGGGACGGCCTGGTCGAGGTGCTGCGAACCGCCGCCGGGCTGTACGCCACCGACCGTGGCCTGCGTGACGTGGCACTCGCCAACGGGTTCGGGCCGCGGCACTTCGCGCGCGCCGGTGATCGCCTGGAGCCGCTGATGCGCCGGCTCGTCGACCGGGCCCGCGACGAGGGCAGTCTGCGGCCCGACGTGACCGCGGAAGACCTGCCGATCGTGCTCACCATGCTCAGCGAACTGGCCACCCACGGTGAGCCGGTCCGCCCCGGCATCCACAGCCGGTATCTCAATCTGCTTCTCGCCGGGCTGCGCGCCCCCGCCGCCGATGATCTCGGCGCGCCCCTGGACCGCGACGAACTCGACGCCATCGCCCGCCGCTGGCTGCCCCGCGCCTCATGAGCACGGTATCGATGTGCGCCGCCTCGACGTGTGCCGCCCCGGTCCGCGTTGCCTTGGCCCGCGTTGCCTCGATCCGCGCTGTCTCGGCCCGCGCTGTCTCGGCCCGCGCTGTCTCGGCCCGCCCTGTCTCGGCCCGCCCTGTCTCGGTCCACGCTGCCTCGATCCGCGCTGTCTCGGCCCGCGCCGCCTCGACGTGTACTGCCTCGATGGGTGCCGCCTCATGAGTACCGCCGAGTTCGACGCCTTCGGACCGTGGATCGACGAGGTGCGCACCGTCGACGGCCTCCCCCGGCTCTACCGCGACGCGGGTATCGACCCGGCCGAATACCGTCTGGTGCTGAAGGTTCCCCGAGACATCGAACGCCGCAACGCCAACCCCGGGATGCACCTGTACGACTACCTGATCGCCCTCGACGAGAAAACCCTCACGGTGTTGAGCCGTCAGGACGATCGGTATGACGAGGTCCGTCTGCCACTCGACCGGATCGCGGCGATCGAGGACAGTGTGCGGCTGCTCAACGGCCGTCTGATCATCCACACCGTCGACGGCACGGCGGTGGTCGTGTCGTACAACGGCTCGGCCAACGCCCCGGTCCGCGACCTGATCCGGATGATCCGCCGGTGGTACCTGCCGGACGCCCCGCCACCCGACGACGCCGTCATACCGGAGTTCGAGCCCCGGCTGGCCCGGGAGGACACCGGACTACTGACCGACCTGCGTCACCTGCTCGCGCGGGAACCCGGAATGAGACCGCTCCACCTCGCCGAACGCCGCCCGGTGATCGCGGCCTCCACCTGGGAACGCCTCTACCGCCGGATCTGGCCACTCGTCCTGCACGCGTCGATCGTGGTCACCGACGGCGCGGAGATCCAGATCATCCACCGGAGGGACTGGTTCACCGCGCCCGGCGACGACCTGTCACTGGCCCGTACCGTCCTGCCGCGGTCCCGCATCAGCCGCCTCACCGTCCAGGATCACGATCGCTACCTGGGCATCCACGTGATCACGGTCGAGGCTGGCGCCGCTTGCTTGCGCTTCCCGGCACCGGCTGGCCCGTTCACCGAGGCACTCCGGCGCCAGTAGGCGCCAGCCGACCTGCCGCGGTTCCCAATTCCCGGTTGGCGGTCAGCGGTTGGCGGTCCCAGGTCCCGATTGGCGGTCTTCGGTTCGCGGTTGGCGGTTGGCGGTCCCGGTTGGCGGTCTTCGGTTGGCGGTTGGCGGTCCCGGTTGGCGGTCTTCGGTTGGCGGTTGGCGGTCCCGGTTGGCGGTCTTCGGTTGGCGGTTGGCGGTTGGCGGTTGGCGGTCCCGGTTGGCGGTCTTCGGTTGGCGGTCTCCGGTTCGCGGTTGGCGGTCCCGGTTCGCGGTCTCCGGTCTCCGGCTGCCGGTTCCCGGTAACCGGTCTCCCGGCTGCTCGCTTGCCGATTGCTCGCCGGTCGCCGGGGTGCCGCTGCGAGAGTTCGCCGCTGGTGTCGCCAGGTGGGGATGAGCGTTAAGGACTTCCGGTGGTGTCGCCGGCCAGGACGAATCTCTCGGCGAGAACGACATTCATGCCGGCAAGGCAGGCGGCCCGTCGGTGGTCATACTTCGGCATCATCCGTAGGGCGTACTCCAGGCTGTCGGCCGCCAGGTCCAGATCTGACGGGTCGCCGAATCGCTGGAAGCGCCGTAGGTATGTCATCCCCAGGTCGCACAGACGTGTCACATGCCGGGTTGTCCCGGCCGGGGTGAGCAGGAAAGCCCCGACCGTGTGACGGGTATTGGCAGCCAGGTCGGCAGGGTCGCCAGTGAGGTCGAACCGGATTCCGTACGCCCGGCCCAGGCACTGCAACACGGTGGCCCGCCGCCGCTCCCACGGTATGACAGACCCTGGCCACGGTATGACAGACCCTGGCATGACAGACCCCGGCATGACAGACCCTGACATGACAGACCCTGGCATGGGAGACCACGGTGTTAAGGACCACGGTATTAGTACCGGCGCTGTCTCCAAGATGTCGATGGCCCGATCCAGAGCCGAGGCGTCGCCGGTCCTCTCATACCGCCGGATCGCCGCGCGGTAGCGTACGAGCGCCGTCCATCCCACCACATAGGGTTACTGACGGACGGGTGGACCGTCATCCTCCGGTATATACGGTCGCCGAGGATCCGCTCGCCACCGAACCAGGGGCGCCGTCGCCCACACCACGGATGGCCGGCGTCCGGTGCCATCCGTGGTCCGCCCCACCGTCAACCTCCAGTCGCTTCGACATCGACCAACACTCAGAGCCTGGGGTACACCTGGGCGGCGAAACTGTGGTCGAGTTCGTTGATGTCGAGGCCGCCGAGGATCGGGGTGCCGTCGAGGGTGAGGTCGCCGTCGATCTGGTAGCACATGATCGATGTCTGGTCGGTGATCGTGGTGCCGAAGATCGACGACTCCTCCAGCGGTGTCAGGATCTGGTCCACGACCTCCTGCTCGGACCACCCCTGCGAGCGCATGTACGCGGCGATCACCTTCTCCGGGTCGAGCCGGGCGATCAACGCGCCGCGCAGGTGCTCGTGCGGGAAGCCCAGCGTATGACCGGCCTCGTGGCGTACCACCCGGTGGAATTCGCTCTCCGGGGTGCGCATCGTGAACCCCTCCAGGTTCAACGTCGGCTCATCCCCGGGAATGAGGGAGACATCGGTTCCCTCGTACGACCAGAAGCCCCCGAAGCCCGGCGCGTCGTTCTCGGTGAGCCGGGCGACGCGTACCACCGGATCGGTGTCCGCCTCGTGGAAGCGCACCGCGGCGTCACGTCCCCAGGCGTTCATGTGCAGCAGGATCCGGTCGCGTAGTTCGCGGGACGGGCCGTCCAGGAACCCGACGGTCAGATCGACGCTCCCGCCCCACCATTTGTCCACCATGATCGACAGTCGGGCCGCGTCGTCATCACCGCTTCGATCGCCGCTGGTCAGGTCGTCGATGCTGATTCCGGCGGGCAGGTTCGCGGCATACATGTCGACCGCGTGTACCGCCGCCTTGACCCGGAGCCGCGGCGGCAACCGGCGTGGCGTACAGGTGATCAGTCGGTCCATGGTGATCCTCCCCGTCAGGATGTGATCCATAGGTCTGTGGTCGTCGACGTGTACCGCTCGACCGGCGCGGCGTCGGGAGCCGGCGCCCGGCCGCGGCTCATACCCCGGACCGCCTCGGCGAACCCGGTGGTCAGCCGCAGATGCCCGAGATCGACACCGGGCGCGGTGGTCCCGACGGCGACGAGCCGATCCACCCCCAGCGGTACGCCGGATGGCAGGTTCGCCTGGAACGGCCGCCCCAGCAGGTCACCGAGCCAGAACCGCTCGCGGGCCCGGGGTGGGAGGTGCGCGGTTCCGAGTACGGCCACCCGTCCACTGGCCGCCGCGTCCAGCAGGGTGACGTGCAGGCCGAAGCCGGAGTCGTTGTGCACCGCGAGCACCACTCCGGTTCCGGCCGTCACCTGGTAGCGGTGCCGATCGGTGCCGCCCACCTCGGGCAGTGCCGCGCTCTGAGCCACCGCCGGGTCCAGGGGCCGTGGACAGTCCAGAACCGAGATCCGCAGCAGGCCGGGCAGGTCACGGCAGCCGCGAGCCAGCCGGAACGGTGCGCTGTAGTGGTGGTAGTGCTCCAGGAGCGCACACAGTTCTCCGGCATTCCGGTACGGCACCGCCGGAAGTCCCGGGTGCACCCCGTCGGTGACGATCCAGTGCTCACCCTGTAGCGACACTTCGACATCAGCACGCTGTCGCCGATCGGCGACCCGCAGAAAGGGCGACGCCCGCAACTCGGCGAGCACCGGCCCAGCGAATGACGTTCCATCAAACCCAGGAAGCACAGACGAATCCGACCTGGGTACGGGGTTCAGCAAGGCTACCGTCAGCCGGGCTTCGGTGCCGGGCGCGACCAAGCGGCCGCGCGCTGCCGCGGGCAGGCTCAGTGGGGCCAGCGGGGTCGTGGTGCAGCGGGCCGGCTCGGCTGAGACGACCAGCAACTCGCCGACGATGTGCTCGCGGCTGCCCAGTGGCGGGAAAGTGGCCGGATCCGGGCCGTAGACGGCGATCCGGGCGCCCTCGGAGACCCCGGCCAGGGTGCCCGCGTTCAGTTCGAAGCGCTCGTCACCGAGCGGGCGGACGGCGAAACCGATGTCACCGTGGCCGCCGGGATCACCGCCGAACACCGCCCGGCCGAATCCACCGGACAGCCACGGCCATTGGCGCGGGTCGAGATCCTGGACGGCGGCTTCGACCTGCCGCCAGATGTCACCCCACCGCAGCCGTTCCAGCACCGCCGGGTCGAGATCCCGGAGCTGGTCGAGGATCGCCCGGGTGAGGTGGCCCATCACCGGTCCCGCGGAGGCGCCCTCGGTGGCGCGCTGATCGGCCCGGCAGGCGGCCACGATCTGAACGTCGCCGACCCGGGCGGTCAGTCCCCGGGCGGTCCCGGTGTCCGCAGTGCGGGGCAGGGGCACGATCTCGTCGGTCGGCAGGAACCGGACGGCCTCAGTCCTCCCTACCCGGACGGCCTGGCCGGCGTCATCCTTCCGGGCGGTCCCGGTGGTCTCGTCGGGGCGGACGGCCTCGCCGGCGTCATCCTCCCAGACGGTCCCGGTGGTCTCGTCCCGGCGGACGGCCTCGCCGGCTTCGGCCTCCCGGGTTGCTCCGGCGGCTGCGCAACAGTCCAGGACGACCGTCACGGACTGGCAGCGGGCCGCGATTCGCCTCAGGGCGGCGTTGAGCTGCCAGTCGGCCAGGAAACGCAGTTCTCGGCCGGCCCGGCGGTCCTTCGGCAGCAGCGCCTCCCGGGCGAACCGGTGGCCCTCGTCATCCTCCAGTACGAGCCGGGTGCCGTGCCCGGACCAGTGGATGAACACCCGGTCGCCGGGGGACACCGCGTCACCGGCGAGCCGGTCCAACTCGGCGGTGATGGCCGCCAGGGTGGCCGGGCGGCCCGGGATCCGGTTGTCGTGAGTCACCCCCGACCGTGGGCTGACCAGCCGGGTGATCCGCTCCGCCGGCACGCCGAGCCGGTCGAGCAGGATGCCCTGGATCGCGTCGACGTCGTTGACACATCCACGCAGCGAACCGCCCCCGTCATAGGCGTCGATGCCGACCAGCAGGACGTGCAGCCGCTCCGGATCCACCCCGACGAGCGTTCCCGGACACGGGGTAGGAGTCAAGGTGGACAGTATTCACCGCCGTGTGGCCGGGGGATAGCCGATCTCAGTGGCTGTGGCCCGTACCCGATGGTGGTCCGCCTTGGGGTTGAGCATGTCGACGACGGCGTCATCCCACGGTCGGTGCTCCACGATGTGCCGGATCGCGGCGGGCGGCAGGGTGACCTCGAAGACCTCCTCGGCGCACTCGGCGTACTTCTCGGTGATGTCGTCGAGCAGCACGTTCAGCAACCACGATCCGTCCGGGTTCACCTCGTCGTCGTCAGCGGGGGAGAAGTCGATGCCCTCGCCCGCGTGCCACCTGTCGTCCCCGGTCCGACGCCACAGTACGAAGGTCGCGTCCAGGCCGCCGCCCGGCCGGTTGAAGGCGGGTTCGTCCACCTCGGCCCGGAACTGCTCCGGCAGCCCGGTCAGCAGGTTGGGCCACAGTCGTCCCTCGGTATGAGTGAGCATCGGCGACTCGTGGTAGACGCCCCGGATGAAGACGCCGCCGGACCGGAAGACGATGTCGAACTCCTCGCCGCTGCCGTCACGCATCGCGGCCACCTCGCCGTCACCCCAGGTGCCGAAGGTGTAGTAGTCGGCGTCGATGATCGCGTCGAGGAGCGCCAGGGCCTGGCACCGCCGGCGGAGGACATCGATGCCGGGAAGTCGCGCGGCGATGTCGTAGACGGTCACGTCCGCGATGTTATCCGCTGGGATGAGCCGGATTAGGTGCGCCCGGGCGTGGCAGGCTGGTGCGGCCTGCCACGACCGGACGCGGAGTGTTCAGCTCGTTGATCACTCTGCTCGGCGTGTACGACGGTCTCCGGGCGTTCCGATGACAGTCGTGCGACATTCCCGAACCCACCGCACTGTCACCTGTCTGTCATATATCTGCGGAGTCACAGTCAAATCGGTCGGCGAAGCTCGTGTCGACAGTGAGGAGTGGACGGATGACTGCTGTTTCGGCCGGGCACGGCACGGGCGTACGACTGATCTGCGACGGGTGCGGCACCAGCACCGCGTCCGACGGCTGCGGCATGCACGATGCCGAGGTCGTCTACGTGGCGATGGCGACGAGCGGCTGGACCGGTACGGCGTTCGCCCGCGGCCCGCACCACTGCCCCGCCTGCGCGGCCGACATCGTCGCCTTCCCGGTCGGCCCCCGCCAGCGGCCCACCGGCGACGACCGGATCTCGCTGCGGCTGGACGCCACCGCCGCGATCGTCACCGTCACCGGTGACATCGACCTGGACGCCGCCGTCGAGCTCTGGTCCGTCCTCGAGGAGGCCGCCGCGGCCCGCCTGATCGTCGTCGTCGACCTTACCGACGCCGGTACGGTCGACTCGATCGGCGTCGGCGCATTGGTCCGTGGTCGTAATACCGTGCAGCGGCGCCGGGGTGAGCTGGTGCTCGCCGGGGCGTCGACGTTCCTCCAGGCGGTGCTCCGGACGATGCGGTTGAACACGGCATTCCCCATTTTCCGTACGGTCGATCACGCTCTGACGGTGACCCGCAGCCGGCGCGCGGTACCGACCGGAACGGCATGCTGATCGCCGTGTGCCGGGCCCCGGAAACCGACCGAGACTCCGGCTGCACCCCGCGTTTCCGCATGTGGCTGGCATGGCGGGTGTTCTCCGCCCGCAGCCACGACCGGTTGCGCGGCCACCGCACCTGCCGTCGCCCACGGCCGCGTCCCCGTCGTCCGCGGCGGTAGTTGAGCGCAGTCCCCGCCGGTTCCACCTGCTGCTTCACCCGTTCGACCGGCTGCTTTCGCCGGTTACGCCCGCCTCCCGGCGTCCTGTGGCATGTCGGCAGATGCCGCCCGCCGCTCTTCCTACCGCAAGGGGTCGGGCGGGAACAGGTCATGGCCCTCCCACGGGTCGACTGGCTCGGGATGATCCGGCTCGTCGGGACGGATGATCCGGGTCTTCGCCGGTGAGGCCGTCATCGGCATGGTCCTGGCGGGTTCGACCTGGGTATGAGGTGGTTGAAGCCTCGTCGGGGCCGGTTCGGCCCGGGTATGAGCAGGTTCGATTCTCGTCGGCGCGGGTTCGACCCGGGTCGGCGCGGGCTCGCCTCTCGGGGGCTCGCCTCTCGCGGGCTCAGTTCTCGCGGGCTCGGTTCTCGCCGGCGACGGTTCGATTCTGGTCGGCGGTGTCTCCGCCCGTGGGCGTGCGGGCTCGATTCTGGTCGGCGGTGTCTCCACCTGCGGGCGTGCGGGCTCGATTCTGGTCGGTGCTGGATCAGACCGTCGTGGTACTGGCTCCGCCCGTGGCTTGGATTCCGCTGGTGCTGGTGCTGGTGCTGGTGCTGGTGCTGGTGCCTGCCTGGCCGGGGCCGGACCTTGTTCCGGGCGAGGGGGTGGCGCGGGCTGTTTCAGCAGTTCCGAGGCAGTGGCGTGTTCCGCGGCGAGGCGGTTGCGGGCGGAATCGAAGACCGGTCCGGTCAGCCCGGCCAGCGGCTCGTCCCGCCAGAGCCCGAGCGCCCGCCGAACCTCCCCGGTGCCCGCCTCCACGTTGCCGGTGCGGAACTCCCCACGGGCACGTTCCAGCGCGGCCCGGAACATCCCGGTGTCGACGGCACCGGCCTCGGCACGCAGCACATATCCACCGTTCGTGAACGCGATCAGCGACGTCCGACCCGGGTCCAACACGCGGCGCAGTGCCCCGATATACCTCAGGACGATGTCGTCACCATTCGCCGGTGGGTCACCGTTCCAGAGCGCCCGGACGATCTCCGGCACCGGTACGGGTTGCCCCGCCCGTAGCAGCAGAAGCCCGAGAACCGCCTGCTGGTTACGGGGTCCGACATCGATCGGATCATCGCCCCGGTACGCCCGAACCGGCCCGAGAATCGAGAACCGCACCGCGTCCCCGGACGAGCTCTCGACCATCTCGTACCCCCGTCAGCCTGCGGTTTCTCCCGCTGGCATTGTGCCGCACGGAGGACCTGCACGCTCAGCCGGGAAGCCGCACCTCTGAGGCGAAGCGGTCCACATCCGGTCCGCTCCCGCCAGACACAGAGGGGTCCGCCATGCCGAAGGACACCGGTTCTCATGCCGATCGCGGTTCCGACCGTGATGCCGGAGGCGGTTCCGGTCGTGATGCCGGTGGCGGTTCCGACCGTGATGCCGGAGGCGGTTCCGGTCGTGATGCCGGTGGTGGTTCCGGTCGTCATACCGGCGCCGACCGGGTGGCCGAGCTCGCCGCGGCCGTCGTACCCGGGGCCTATCTCGCGTCGGGCTCCATGGCGGTGACCGCTATGACGGCGGCCGTGGTGGTCGCGGTGGTCGTCTTCCGCAGGCTCTGACGGAAATCTCCGCGGTCGATTGCACGCGGCACTCCCAGCACGCACCTTTAGGGCAACAGCGAAAGAGGCATCGCACCGCTGGAGGGAAGAAGGACCGATCGATCGGCATCCGGCGGCAAACGGACGCCGAGCGGCGGAAGCACCACCCCGGTACCACCTACCTGAGGAGAACGAGCGATGGGCCGATCACCGCCGAACCCGAGGAGTGCACCGTGGGCCTGCCGTTCGAGAAACCAGCCACGTTCGACGCCTACTACCTGGCCGACTTCCGGGCCCTGACCTGGTATGCGATCCGGATCGGGGCGTCATCCCCGGAAGAAGCCGAGGACATCACCCAGGATGTGATGGGAACGGTTCTGCGTCACTGGGATGAGATCGAGGCGCCGTACGCGTACGCCCGGACCGCCGTTCGTGGTCAGATCTGCCGGGTCAAGAATCGAACCGCCCGGCGTCGTGAGGCCGAGGTCCGCGCGACGGCACGGCAACCCGAGCGGTCGCTGACGCCGTTCGACGGCGACACGACCATGGTCCTCGCGTGGCTGCGCACGCTACCGGCGGCTCAGCGTGAGGTGCTCGCGCTGGCGACGGACGGATTCGAGCCGCTGGAGATCGCGCGGATCACCGGGCAGAACACCGCCACCGTACGATCCAATCTCCGCCACGGTCGCCGCAAACTGATCCGTCTGATGCTCGAATCGGCGGGGAAGGAGGCCGACGATGGACCAGACCGGCCAGGACGAGCTGGATCGGCTCCTGCGAAACGTCAACGAGTCAGCCCTGACGATCCTGAACGATCGGATCGATGTGGCACGACGGCTACTCGACCTGCGTCAGCGGTCTGACGGTATGAGACCGCGGGATGAGGCCGAGGACGCCTGAGGGATGCCCCACCCTCGGAGTGAGGGTGGGGCGTCGGCATGACGACCGAGGTATGACGACCAAGGCATGACGATCTAGGTGTTACGACGTGGGTATCACGACCAGTCGGAGCCGGTCGGGATCGCGTTGAGGACCGGTTCCGGGAACTCGCGGATCTTGTCCCAGGCGAACCAGTTCCGGTCGAACACGGCCGGGGACACCACCCACCGCTTCTGTCCGTTACTGATCAGGTAGACGCGCGGTGAGTTCTTCGACTTGGCCAGGACGGCGTCCTCGTCGATTGCGGACCGCTGCGGGATCTTGACAGTGTTGATGTCGGTGATGACGCCCTCCCAGTTGCGGAAGAGCGCGTCGAACGTCGCCGGGTTGGGAATCCAGCGGCGGTAGCCCTCCGGGTCGATGAGGTAGATCTCGGGCCGGTTCGGTGCCTTGATCCGAACGCCGGACAGATCCGGCCGGGGTTCCGGCTCACGGATCTCGGTGACCGATTCGCGGATCCCGGCGACCGAGCCGCCGGCGACCGCGACCGCTTTCCTGCTGCCGGCGACGCCCGCCGTGGTGGCGTCGAGGGCACCCGAGACGCTGGCATCGACGGCACCCGCGGTGCTCGCGTTGACGGCACCCGCGGTGCTCGCGTTGACAGCACCCGCGGTGCTCACGTTGACGGCACCCGCGGTGCTCGCGTTGACAGCACCCGCTGTGCGGTCGGCAACCGCTCCCGCGAGGCCGGCGGTGGTGTCGGGCGCCGCCATCCCCGCCGCCGGCGCGGCGAGAAGGCCGGCGACCAGACCGGTGAAAACGACACCGATACGTGCTGCGTGCATGATCTCCCCCGTGCTTCTGGAACGTGTTTGTCCAGGTCAGCCTAGGTATCCGGGGTTGGTCGGAGAGCGCTTAGCCGGGACCGGTGGCCGTTCGGGCCCATCGGGTGGACCGACGGGCCGATCGGACGGGAAGCCGGTCCCGGCTTCGGACAGGTCACCTATCATCCGGACGCTCAGTGACCGAAGATCTCAGCAGCCGAAGACCTCCGTGACCGAAACCTCAGTAGCCGAAGACCTGTGTGTAGTACGGGGTACCGTCCGCGGTGAAGGCCACGCCGACACCGGCCGTGGTGGAACGGCAGTTCAGGATGTTGGTGCGGTGACCGGAACTGTTCATCCAGCCATCGACCACCTCCTTGGTAGAGCGGTATCCCATCGCGATGTTCTCGGCGGACGGCTGGGCGTAACCGGCGGCCTTGGCCCGGGTGACGAATGTGGATCCACCATCGCCGGTGTGCGAGAGCGTGCCGGTCCGGGCCATCCAGGCGCTGTGGCCACGGGCGGCAGCGGTGAGCTTGTCGTCGAGAGTCAGCGCGGCGCAGCCGTTCGCGGTGCGCTGTTCGTTGATCAGCCGGCTGACCTCGGCTTCCAGCGTCTGCTCAGCTGACTTGGCCGGCGTGCTCCCGGTCGGTGCCGGCGTAGGCGCGGACTTGGTGGGAACGGGCTTAGAGGGTGTGGGCTTGGTAGGCGCGGGTGTAGAGGGCGCGGGTGTTGTCGGAGCGGGCTTGGTGGGAGCGGGCTTGGTGGGTGTGGGCTTGCTGGGCACCGACGTCGCGGGCGAGGTGGGCAGCGGTTTGGCCGGTGTCGTGGGCGCGGACGTGACCGGTGTGGACTTCGTCGGCGCGGGCACCGGCTTGGCGGGCCCGGACGTGGACGGCGCTGGCGTGGGCGTGGTGGGCAGGGCCGGAGTGGGCCACGAAGGAAGCGGGTTGAAAAGGCCGGGCGGCAACAGGCCCGGCAACCACGATCCGGGCTGCTGCGACGATCCGGGCGACCACGTGCCGGGGACCTGCGACGATCCGGGCGACCACGTGCCGGGGACCTGCGACGATCCGGGCAGCCACGTGCCGGGAGCCTGCGACGATCCGGGCAGCCACGTGCCGGGAGCCTGCGACGATCCGGGAACGCGCGATCCGGGCTTTTGCGACATGTCGGGCGTCCAGGAACCGGGCCGTGACGGGGCGGGCTGCGCCGTGACCGCCTCGGCCGGGCTCGCGATCATCATGGTGGCGCCGAGAGCGGCGATCGGGGTGAGGAGAGCGGTTACGGCGAGGCGGCGGCGAGGCTGGCGCACAGGCAGGCCCTTTCGAGTCGTGGTGAGTGCGTGCACCTTCGACTTCGGTTGGCTGCCGGGCCGCGATGATGGCAGAACCGGTGCGGGACCGTCGGAGAACGGTTGCCGGGGCTGGCGATCACGCCGGAAGCTGGCGATCACGCCGCCCGGACCGGTTCCATGGCGGTATGCGCGAGCCCGAGCAGGTGGTGACCAGACTGGACGCGGCCCGGTTCGTCGAGTCGATGATCGAGGACCTGCGGCTGCGCCCGGACGACTGGGAGAACCCGGTCCTGGAGATGTTCCTCGACGCGCTGGCCGCCTCCCTCCAGGACCGCGAGACCTGGCCGGAGCAGCCGGTCTGGCGGCTCCTGGCCGAGGCCCTGGCCATGGCCCGCCGCTATGAGTGACGGACGGTGAGGGCGTAGAACTTCACCTTGGCACCGTTGGTGGTGCTCTCCGAAGACGACTGGTTGTACGAGCCGGCCTTGAAATATTGACGATAAGGATTGAAGGCCGACGGAATGGTGTACGTGGTACGCGTACCGTTGATCGTCAGGTTGATCCGGTTGCCGGTCACGTTGATCACGTATGTCCACCGGGTGCCGAGCGCGACCGTGCCCACCTTGTGCAGGGTCTGGCCGCTGGCGTCCGGGGAGTTCTGGGTGCCGAGATAGATCTCACCGTTCGGGCGGTAGTACAGCTCGGCGAGCGGCTTCGTCGACGGACCACCGGTGCCGAGTTTGACCTGGCCGACGGCAACGTTCTTGGTCACCGACACGATCCGCAGCTGGGCGCTGAGGGTGTGGTCACCGGCCAGGGCCCAGTTCGCCGCGCTGCCGTCGGCGTTCATCTCCCGCAGCTCGGACCGTGCGTACTTGGAATTCGGGGTGGTGACGCCTTTCTCCGGCGCCCAGAACGTCATGGACCCGTCGTTCTTGTCGGTCCAGAAATAGGACGGATTGGTGTAGCCGGCTTTGAGTCGCGCCGGGGAGATGGTCTCCGGGCTGCCCGGCGATCCGATCGGCAGTTGGAGTGACCAGACCGCCAGGTCGAAGTTGCCGCCCGGCGGCAGAGCCGGATCGAGGGCTGCCGCCGACGCGGTGCCCGTGCCGGCGCCGATGGTGGCGACGGTGGACAGGCCGGCGACGAACAGGGTGCGTCTGCGCATGGGGGATGGCCTCTCGTCACGGTGGGGGAACGGCGTGCAGCCTATCGAAATCCATAAATAAAGTTAAGAGTTCGCGGCCGTGGTGGGAGGACTCCTCCCGCAGACCGTCCGAAGAGGTCACCACGGGGCGGAGACGGCGCGGACCGCCGCTTCATACCGTCGGTCCATGTCAAAGGCGAGGATGCCGGCGTTCGGCCGTGGAGCGGTGCTGGCCGCGGCCCTGGTGGTGATCCTGCCGGTTTCCTTCAGTCGGCTCTCGGGGTGCCGATCAACCGGGTCGGGCAGCCGGGGAATCCCGCAACCGGGCGGCACCGGTTCGGGCACCGGCCCGGCACCCGCCGACCTGGAATCTCTTTCCCATGCCCGGCCGACATACGCCGGACAAACGGGGGAGAACATTTCTTGCGACGTGCCAAGCTGCCGATGTTGCTGACAGCTCTGCCGCCGTCATCGCCGGTGCCGGTGCCGCTCTGCCGGCCGGTTCCGCCGCCCAGGCCGCTCCGGCCGCCAAGACCACGACCAGCTGCGTGACCGACGCCAAGCTCGTGCCGTCGTGTGGCGTGCTGTGGGGCGGCGCGGCCGGTGGGTTCACCCGCAAGCCCCGTGACCTCGAACACCGCAACTGGGAGAAGCTGTCCGGCCGGACCGCGACCATCTTCCACACCTACCACAAGGGCGACGAGGTCTTCCCGACCAAGGCCGAAATCGCGATGACCCAGGACACGGCCAAACCCCGCGTCCTGCTGCTGAACTGGAAGATCGCCTACGGCTCCACCTGGGCCGCCGTCGCCGCCGGCAAGCACGACACCCGCATCGACGCCTTCGCCAAAAGGATCAAGGCCTACGGCAAGAACGTCTTCCTCGTGCTCAACCACGAACCCGAGAACGACGTCAAGGCCGCCCAGAACTCCGGCATGCGGGCGAAGGACTTCGCCGCCATGTACCGCCACACCATCCAGCGCCTGCGCGCCCAGGGCGCCGGCAACGTCGTCAACGTGCTCGCCTACATGGGCAACGAGAAGTGGATGGCCCAGCAGTGGTGGGCCGACCTCTACCCCGGCGACGACGTCGTCGACTGGATCGGCCTGGACTCCTACGTCTCCGTCGAGAAGGGCTACTACCACCACGGCAAATTCGCCGACCTGCTCGACCGCAAGCCCAAAGGCGGCGGCCCCGGCTTCTACGACTGGGCCGTCACCAAGCACGCCGGCAAACCGCTGATGATCGCCGAGTGGGGCGGCTACCACCGCATCGGCAAGACCACCGACAAATCCGCCGTCTACCAGAGCGTCCTGCCCGAACTCGCCAAGCGCCCCGCCATCAAGGCCATCGTGCACTTCGACACCGAACACGACGACCAGGGCAACCGCGACATCAGCATCGACAGCACCCCGAACAGCCTGACCGCCTTCCGCACACTGGCCGCCAACCCCATCTTCAACGTCACGATCGGCTGACCCGTCAACGAGCCGCCACCCCACACCCCGTGGGTGGCGGCTCGTTCGTGTCCGGCCGACGCCTCCCCCGTACCTCAGCCTGGGTGATCGCCGTTCGCGGTGATCGTGCCGGGCCGGGCGGGAGGTCAGCGTTCCAGGATGGCGACGACGCCCTGGCCGCCGGCGGCGCAGATGCTGATCAGGCCTCGGCCGGCGCCCTTCCCGGCCAGCTGTTTGGCCAGCGAGGCGACGATGCGGCCGCCGGTGGCGGCGAACGGGTGGCCGGCGGCCAGGGAGGAGCCGTTGACGTTCAGCTTCGTCCGGTCGATCGGGCCCAGCGGGGCGTCCAGGCCCAGCCGGCTCTTGCAGAACTCCGGGGACTCCCACGCGGCCAGGGTGGACAGCACCTGGGAGGCGAACGCCTCGTGGATCTCGTAGAAGTCGAAGTCCCGCAACGTCAGGCCGTTACGGGCCAGCAGCCGGGGCACCGCGTAGGCGGGGGCCATCAGCAGGCCCTCGTCGCCGTGCACGTAGTCGACGGCGGCGGTCTCCGAGTCGGTGAACCAGGCCAGCACGGGCAGCGAACGGGCGGCCGCCCACTCCTCGGAGGCGAGCAGGACGGTGGAGGCGCCGTCGGTGAGCGGGGTGGAGTTGCCGGCGGTCATGGTGGCGCCGTCCCGGCCGTACACCGGCTTGAGCTGGGAAAGCTTCTCCAGACTGGTGTCGGCGCGCAGGTTCTGATCGCGGGTCAGCCCCAGATAGGGGGTGAGGAGATCATCGAAGAACCCGTTGTCGTACGCCGCCGCGAGACGCTGATGGGAGGTGAGCGCCAGTTCGTCCTGGGCCTCCCGGGTGATCTCCCAGTGCCGGGCGGTGATCGCGGCGTGCTCGCCCATCGACAGTCCGGTGCGGGGCTCGGCGTTGCGCGGCAGCTCCGGTTTGAGCGCGTGCTGCGGGCGCAGCTTGGCGGCGGCCTTCAACCGGGCGCCGAGGGTGCGGGCCCGGGCGAGCTCCAGCAGGGCCCGGCGCATGTGCTCGTTGAGCTGCAGCGGGGCGTCCGAGGTGGTGTCGACGCCGCCGGCCACCCCGGCGTCGATCCGGCCCAGCGCGATCTTGTCGGCGACCAGGATGGCCGCTTCCAGGCCGGTGCCGCAGGCCTGCTGGACGTCGTACGCCGGGGTGCGCGGGTCGAGCCGGGAACCGAGGACGACCTCACGGGTCAGATTGAAGTCGCGGGAGTGTTTGAGCACGGCACCGGCGGCCACCTCGCCGAGCCGCTCGCCGGCCAGCCCGAACCGGGCGATCAGGCCGTCCAGTGCGGCGGTCAGCATGTCCTGGTTCGACGCCTCGGCGTAGCGGCTGTTGGAGCGGGCGAACGGGATCCGGTTCCCACCCAGCACGGCTACCCGGCGTACGTTCGGCACGGCTGTCCTCCACATCGGCATCCTGCGGTTACTCACCGGTAGGCTACCCGCATGGCTGACAGGTACGCGAACTTCGCCAACTCCGGTCTCGGCCGGACCATGGTCAAGCGCCTCGGGCTGCCTGATCCGCCCCGGCTGCGCCGCCACCACGCCGGAGATCCGCTGGTCAGCGCCCCGGTGCTGGTCGGCACCACACCGGGCGGGCGGCTGGCCGGCCCGGTCGGCAAGCTGCTGGCCGAGGCCGGGGTGGAAACCGCCGATCAACTGCCCGACGGGGTACGGGTGAGCGCGCTCATTCTGGACGCCACCGGCATCACCGACTCGGCCGGGCTGCGGGCCGTGTACGACTTCTTCCACCCGTACGCCCGCAAGCTCCAGACCTCGGGCCGGGTGATCGTGCTCGGCACACCTCCGGAGACCACCGCGTCGCCGCGGGAGGCGACCGCGCAGCGGAGCCTGGAAGGGCTGACCCGCAGCATCGGCAAGGAGTTCGGCCACGGCACCACCGCCCAGCTGGTCCACGTGGCGCCCGGCGGTGAGGCGGCCGTCGCGTCCACGCTGCGGTTCCTGCTCAGCGGCCGGTCCGCCTACGTCTCCGGGCAGGTGATCCGGGTCGCCGCCGGGGACGCGCCCGCCCCGGCCGACTGGGACCGCCCACTCGACGGCAAGCTGGCGCTGGTCACCGGCGCCGCCCGGGGCATCGGCGCGGCCATCGCCCGGGTGCTGGCCCGCGACGGCGCCGAAGTGATCGCCCTGGACGTGCCGGCCGCCGGCGACGCGCTCGCCGACGTCGCCAACGAGACCCGCGGCCGGGCCCTGCAACTCGACCTGACCGGCGCCGACGCGCCGAAACGGCTGGCCGGATATCTGGCGGCCGGCCCGCGCGGTGGCGTCGACATCGTCGTGCACAACGCCGGCATCACCCGGGACAAGACCATCGCCCGGATGTCGGCGGACCGCTGGGACTCGGTGATCGGCGTCAACCTGACCGCGCCGGAACGCGTCAACGAACTGCTGCTGGACCGCGAACTGATCCCGTCCGGCGGCCGGATCGTCGGAGTCGCCTCGATCGCCGGCATCGCCGGGAACCGGGGCCAGACCAACTACGCCACCAGCAAGGCCGGGGTGATCGGCATGGTGCAGGCGTACGCGCCGGTGCTGGCCGGGCGGGGGATCACCGTCAACGCGGTGGCGCCCGGCTTCATCGAGACCGCGATGACCGCCCGGATGCCGCTCGGCCTGCGCGAGGCCGGCCGCCGGCTGAACAGCATGTCCCAGGGCGGACTGCCGGTCGACGTGGCCGAGACCGTCGCCTGGCTCGCCTCGCCCGGGTCGGCCACCGTCAACGGCAACGTGGTCCGGGTCTGCGGCCAGAGCCTGCTGGGGGCCTGACACGGTCGCCGTCGTCGAGGCCGGCGACGGGCCGGGCGCCACGGTGGCGTATGCGCGAACCCCTGAACCGGGACATCGACGACCGTTGTCATACCGGGCGGGCGCCCGATAGGTTACCGGCGAGTTGACCTGCTGCCGGAGGAGCCGCCGACGTGGAGTTCTGGCTCGATCTCAACGACGAACAGCGCGAACTGCGCGACTGGGTGCACGGCTTCGCCGCCTCGGTGATCCGGCCGGCCGCCGCGGAGTGGGACGAGCGCGAAGCGACGCCGTGGCCGATCCTCCAGGAGGCCGCCAAGATCGGGCTGTACGGCTTCGAATTCCTCGCGAACACCTGGTCGGACGGGACCGGGCTGAGTCTGCCGATCGCCAACGAGGAGCTGTTCTGGGGTGACGGCGGGATCGGGATGGCACTCTCCGGCACCTCGCTGGCGGTGGCGTCGATCTACGGCTCGGGCACCCCGGAGCAGATGGCCGAGTGGATCCCGCAGTGCTTCGGCGACGCCACGGACCCGAAGGTGGGGGCGTTCTGCAGCACCGAGCCGGAGGCCGGTTCGGACGTGGCGGCGATGCGTACCCGGGCGGTGTTCCAGGAGGCGACCGGAGAGTGGGTGCTGACCGGGCAGAAGGCGTACGCCACCAACGGCGGGATCGCGAACGTGCACGTGGTCACCGCCAGTGTGGACCCGTCGCTGGGGTCGCGCGGGCAGGCCGCGTTCGTGGTGCCGCCGGGCACCGCGGGGCTGGCGTCGACCCGGAAGCTGAAGAAGCTGGGGCTGCGGGCGTCACATACCGCCGACGTGTTCCTGGACGGCGTACGGCTGCCGGGAAGTTGTCTTCTGGGTGGTAAGGAGGCGCTGGATCAGCGGCTGGCCCGGGCCCGGGAGGGACAGCGGCGGTCCGGTCAGGCGGCGATGCGCACGTTCGAGCTGTCCCGTCCGGCGGTGGGCGCGCAGGCGCTGGGCATCGCGCGGGCCGCCTACGAGTACGCCCTGGAGTACGCGAAGACCCGGGTCCAGTTCGGCCGGCCGATCATCGAGCATCAGGCGGTGGCGTTCGCGCTGGCCGACATGCGTACCGAGATCGACGCGGCGCGGCTGCTGGTGTGGCGGGCGGCGTGGATGGGCCGCAACGACCGGCCGTTCACCGCCGGTGAGGGGTCGATGTCGAAGCTGAAGGCCGGTGAGGTGGCGGTGGCGGTCACCGAGAAGGCGGTGCAGATCCTGGGTGGCGCGGGTTATCTGCGGGAGCACCCGGTGGAGCGGATGTTCCGGGACGCCAAGATCTACACCATTTTCGAGGGTACGTCGGAGATCCAGCGCCTGGTCATCGCCCGTGCCGTCTCCGGTGTGCAGATCCACTGACCGGCGCAACGGCTGAACGGGAGTTTTCCTCGGACTGCGTGATCGGCTCCGCCGGGTGGACCTTCGGCATCCACTGTGGTCAAGGTGTGGACATGCGGTTACTGCGGGGTACGGCATTCGACGAGTTGTTCCGGGTGTTCGAGCGGACCGCGTTCCATCTGGAGGTGCGGGACTTCTACCGCACCCCGGAGGAGGCGTCCCCGTTCCAGCGGTTCCTGGACGGTGAACCGGACGACGCGGCCTGGCAGCGGCCCTGGCTGGACCTGGTGCGGGAGGTGACCGACGCCGGGCGCAGTGTGCGGCGGCTGCGGGTGGTGCCGGTGCCGCACCTGGACTACACCCGGTGGCTGCTGCACATCTCCGGCAACAACGTGGACGCCGGTGAGGACATCCGCTGGCTGCCCCGGACCGCCACCGCCGGGCTGTCGGTGGGGACCGACGACTTCTGGCTGTTCGACGACCGGCGGGTGGTGTTCACCCTGTTCTCCGCGGACGGCATGTTCGCCGGCGGGGCGGTCACCGACGATCCGGGGATCGTCCGGCACTGCGCGCGGGCCCGGACCGCGTTGTGGGCGGCCGGAATCCCGCACGACGAGTACCTCAAAGATTGACCCGGGTCCGCAGGTCGACGGCCTGGCGGCGGGGCAGGGTGGCCGGGTCGGGCAGGTCCAGCAGGTCGGTCTCCGGCGCGGCGATCAGCCCGTTGCGGTGGGCGATCAGCCGGCCCGCCGACACCAGGTCGTCGAGCATCGCGGCGAGCCGGGCCGCGCCGGCCCGGCTCCCGCTCCACCCGAACAGCCGCCCGGCCGCGGCCACCAGGTCGTCGCCTTCGACCAGTCCGGCGTCGAGCACCAGGTATTCCAGGGCGAGCTGCAGCTCGGCCTCGCTGACCTGCTCGGGTTTGCGGTTCACCCCGTCGCCGGGCACCCGGACGGCGGGGATCGGCGCCTCGGCGGCGGTGACGAAGGTGCCGTCGAACCCGGCCCGCGACGTGCTGATCGCCGCGTCCACCGCGGCCTTGGCCTGCGGGGTGAGCCGGTTGATCCCCCACGCCTCCCGGATCCGCCGGGTCAGCACCGCCACGTGCACCGGGCCCTCCACCTCGGCGATGTGCTCGACCGTGTGGATCAGCAGGGCGCGGGCCGCCGCGTCGTCCAGCCGCCCGGTGTCCGGCGACTCGACGACCGCCTTCTTGTACGGCAGCGCCCACTCGGGCCGTTGCGCCGGCCGGCTGTTCAGCGACTCGTCCGGCAGGTCGGCGAAGACGTCCGGGGCGGCCAGGGCGTTCTCGACGGCCACCCGCAGCCGGTTCCGCTCGGTCTCCGGGTTGGTGTACCAGGACACACTCCACACCCGGTGCAGGTGCCAGCCGAGCCCGTGCAGGATCTGGTCGTGCAGCCGGTCCCGGTCCCGGGCGGCGGTGGCCGGGCCGGGCGTCCCGTCGCAGCGCACCCCGAGGACCCAGGCGCCGGAGTGCCGGACCCCGACCCCGATCGGCAGGTGCGCGGCGTCGTATCCCCAGCCGGTCAGGGTCGCCAGGATCGACTCCTCCAGGGCCCCGGGGTGGGACGGTGTCGCGGCCGGGCCGCCCCGTTCGGCGTACTCCAGATAGGCGGCGAGCCGCCGCTCGCCCTCGCCGCCGGGTTCGTCCCGGCCGGCCGCGCTGATCGAGGACACCACCTCGACCAGCTGCCGGGCCCGGGTGATCGCCACGTCGAGGCGCCGCGCCCCGGTCGGCCCGCCGGCCGCGCCCAGGTCGGCGCCGGTGGACAGGATGATCACGTCGCGTTCGTCGCCCTGGGCCGCGTCGGCGCCCTCGACCACGAAGTCGCCGAGGAAACCCTCCAGGTCGGGCCGGCCGGCCAGGGCGGTCTCCACCGCCGCGGCGATCTCGTCGGCGTGCGCGGAGGTCAGGGTCACCACCCCCAGCGACAGCGCCGGGCGGGTGGTCAGATGGTGCAGGACCCGCTCGGCGACCAGGCCCGCCTCGCCGGCCGGGGCGGCCGGGTGCAGCCGCACGCCGAGGTCCGGGCCGGGTGGGTAGGCGCTCGGGAAGGTGACCAGCCGGTCCTGGTAGAACGCCTGATTGGCGAAGGCGATCAGGCTCGGATGCCGGCTGCGGTAGTGGTTGGTCAGCGCCAGCCGGGTGAACGCGCCGCAGTCGTTCGCCACCACCAGCACCGACGGCTGATCCCCGGCCGGGGGCAGCTGCGCGTCGTCACCGACGATCACCAGCGAGGTGCCCCGGTAGGCGCAGGCGGCAGCGGCGGCCGGGGTCATCCGGGACGCCTCGTCGATCACCACGACGTCGAACGCGGCCTGCCCCGGCAACAGCCGGCTGACCTCGGCGGGGGGCATCAGCAGGCACGGTTTGAGGGCGGTCACCGTGTCCCAGGCGGCGGCGAGCTGGTCCCGTACCGGCAGATGGCCCTGCTGTTTGTGTCCCTCGGCCCGGATCAGCGCCGGTACGCCGGTGTCGGTGACGATCGGGCGCCGCGAGTTCAGGGCCTCGATCACCGTGCCGGCCGCGTCCTGCAGCAACTCGGCGTCGAGCGTGCGGAACTCGGCGATCAGCTCGTCACGGGCCGCCGACACCAGCGGCTGCAATCGTTCGTCCTCGGCCAGGATCGCGTCGATCCAGGCCCGGTACGCGGCCCGCTCCAGCACCGCGCCCAGCTCGGCCACCTCGATCCCGTGATCGGCGCACCAGTCCACGGTGGTGTCCAGGCCGTATTCGGCGAGCACCCCCCGGGCCTGGAGGTAGTCGAACCACTCCTGCTGGCCCGGCTCGTCGTCGAGCAGGTCGCGCAGCAGGTCACGGGCCGTCTCGTAGCGGTCCAGGCTGGTCGCCAGCCGGACCTGCCGGGCCGGGCCGAACGCGTCGATCACCCGCTGGCGGGCCGTCTGCCAGGCCTCGATCACCGGCGCCATGTCCGGGGCCGGGCCGCCGGACGCCAGCGCCTGCGCCTGCTCGCTGTTGAGTGCCGCGTCGGTGCCGGTGCGCAGTGTGCGGGCGTGCGCGGTCCACTCGATGGCGTCCTCCAGCGCCCGCAGATCGGTGTTCCGGCCCTGGAAGACCGGGCCGAGCGTGATCTCGTACGACTGGGTGGCCGCCTGGAACGCCCGCTCGGCCTCGATCACGTCCCGGCGTACCTCGAGCACCCCGGTCGCCTCGGCGACGTTGAGGTCCCGGCCGACGGTGTCACCGAGGCCGCGCAGGACGGCGGCGGTGTCGCGCAGCGGGCCGACCTGCGCGCGCATCCAGTCGATCGCGTGCTGGACCGGGCCGTGGCCGAGGTCGGGGCGGGCGGCCGCCTCGGGTTCCGGGCGCAGGGTGGACCGCCAGTGCCGGAAGACGTCCCGGGCCTCGGTGACCGCCCGGTGCAGCGGGTCGTCGGCGTGCCGGGCGCAGACGTAGTCGACGACCTGCCCGAGTGCCTCCGGCGGCGCCACCCGCAACACCTCGGTGGCGGTCTGCAGGGCCCGGCCGATCGCCGGGAAGTCGGTGTCGAGGCGCTGCCAGAACCGGCCGAGCAGTCCGGCGTGCTGCCGTTCCGCGGCGACCAGGCCCTCGTGGGCGCGGCGCCAGGCGACGGCCAGGCCGAGTTCGGCGACCGCCTCGTCGACGGTCACGTCCGGCTGGGCCAGCCCGGCCACCGCCTCCTTGTCGCGCCGGTGCGGGGCCAGCAGTTTGCGGGCGCCCCGGTGCACGGTGGCGAAGCGTTCGGCCAGTTCCTCGACGGGTTCGGTGAGCACGTCGTCGGTGAAGATCTCCCGGGCCGCGGCGCGGGCGGTGTGCACCGCCTCGACGTGCAGCCGCAGGGTTCCGGCGGCGGCGTGCACCGCGGACTGGGCGCCGGGCGCGAACCAGGCCGGCTCCGGCTTGTCCGGCCGCGCCCCCAGCTCGGTGATCAGGCTGACCAGCTCGACGTCGGAGAAGGTGATCACCTCGGGCAGGCCCAGCCGGGCGGTGGCCCGGTCCAGTTCGCGGTGCTGGTGCTCGATCTCGTCGGCGTCCGCGGCGAACCGGCCGGCCAGGCTCTTCGCCTCGTCGGCGGTCAGCGGGCCGAGCTGGACCGCCGGCGGGTCCAGGCGCGGCGGCTCGGGCAGCGTGTCGATCTCCATCGGTTCGGCCAGCGTCTCCCAGGCCACCCCGGCCCGGGTGCGGACCGCGTCGGCGGCCCGGCGGCTCACCTCCAGACGCTCGGCCAGGTCCTCGGCGGCCTGCCGGACCGGGCGCAGGCTGCCCGCGGTCAGCCACTGGTCGGCCACCCCGTCCGGCCGCTGCGCCGCGTGCTCGGCGATCTCCCCCAGCTGCGCGGCGTCGATCGGCAGCCGCAGGTGGAAGGCGGCCGACACCGGCGTGTTCCCGGCGGCCGTGCCGGCCAGGTCCTCCAGCGCCAGGGTGGCCTCGGCCAGGGCCTCGGACAGCGGCTCCCGTTCGGCGACCTCCCGCCACCGGAACCCGCTGCGTTCGAGGGCCGGCCGCCAGGCGTGGGCCAGGCGCGCGGCGGCCGACTGGATCCGGTCCAGCGCGGCGTCGGTCAGGGTGGTGGCGACGAAGGCCGGCGCGGGCGCCTCCGGCACCGCGGCCAGGGCGGAGAACCGGCCGATGACGTCGTGCAGGCTGCGGGCCAGCGGCTCCCGGCGTTCGTGCACCGCGATGGCGTACGCGTTCAGCTGCTCCCGGCGTTCGCGCAGCGTCTCCCGGGCCGCCTCGTCCATTCCCGGCGCGGGCAGCGGCACCGCCTCCAGCGCCGACGCCAGGGCCGCGGCCACCTGCCGTCGCGACCCCCGGGAACCATGCAGGTCGAGCAGGTAGTTGCCCAGTCCGGCGGCGGCCAGCCGGCGCTGTGCGGTGTCCAGCGCGGACGCCTTCTCCGAGACGAACAGGACCGTCTTGCCGGCGTACGTCAGCGCGCCGATCATGTTGGCGATGGTCTGTGACTTACCGGTGCCGGGCGGGCCGTCGACGACGAAGCTGTGCCCCTCGCAGGCGGCCGCCACACAGGCCCGCTGCGCCGCGTCGGCGTCCAGCACCAGCGGCACGTCGTCCGGGGACGCCAGCACGTCGATCTCGGCCGGGGTGACCGGCGCGAACGCGAACGTCCCGGCGGTGCCGTCCGCCTCGGCCAGCGCCCGGACCACCGGGTGCGCGACGATCCGGTCCTCGTTCTCGGCCAGGTCCCGCCGGGTCGCCTCGGCCGCCGGGTCGAACCGGGCCAGCACCGCGCTCGGCGCCGTCCGCCAGCCGTCCCGCCCGGCCACCGCCGCCGCGATCCGGCCGGTCAGGTCGGCCACCCCGACCGTGGCCAGGTCCTCGGCCTCGGGCAGGACCACCCCGAGGGCGCCGAGCCGGGTGGTGAGCGCCGGGTTGACCATCGGGTCGCCGGAGCCGGCCCGCAGCCGGGGCGGGTCACCCGGGCCGAGGGCGACCAGCTCCACCGGGATCAGCAGCAGCGGGCTGGACCAGGACCGGCCGTCCGGCTCCTGCCAGTGCAGCAGGCCGACGGCGAGATGGAGCACGTCCACCCCGCGGTCGGCCTGTTCCTGCTGGGCGTGCCGGCGCATCCGCCGCAGCAGCGGCTGCAGCACCCCGTCCGGCAGGTCGGTGCGCAGCACCCGGTTGCCGCCGCGGCCGCCCGCCCCGCTGAGGGTGCAGTCCCGGCCGTGGCGCAGCGCCTCCACCACCCCGGCCGGATCCGGGGCGACGATCTCCACCAGGTCGGCCCCGCCGCGCGGCAGGTTGAGGAGACGGTTGGCACCATCGGGCTCGGCGATCCCGTCGCGCCATGCCGTCAGCGCCGCCCGGACGTCGTCACCCGGGCGGCCGTGTCCTTCAGCATTCGGCCGCATAAGCCCATTCCAGCAACTAGGACGCATCCACGTTGCCGATTTGCCCGGTTGACCCGCAAATCAGGACTCCCGGCGGGCCACCAGAACCGCGTCGTGAACGGTGATCTCCCGGCCCTCCGGGTCGGTCGCCGCCCGCGGACGGGCCTCCGCCGTGACCACCTTCCACTCCCCCGGCGCCAGCAGCCCGGCGATCTCCTCCGGCGTGAACAGCATGTCCGGGAAGTGCATCCGGCCCACCGAGGTCGCCAGATCCGACGGGTGATGCCCGGCCACCAGCAGCGTCCCGCCCGGCGCCACCGCACCCGCCAGCCGGGTGTAGAGCTCCCGGCGGGCATCCGGCGGCAGATGCATGAACTGGGCGCTGACCAGGTCGAACCCCTCACCCGGACGCTCCGACCGCAGATCCGCGTGCCGGAACGTGATCCGCTCCCCGACACCCGCCTCCGCCGCGTGCCCCGCCGCCCGGCCCAGCGCCACCGTGGAGATGTCCACCGCGGTCACCTCCCAGCCGCGCTTCGCCAGCCACACCGCGTCCGCGCCCTCACCACAGCCCACATCCATCGCCCGGCCCGCCGGCAGGTCACCGGCCTCGGCCACCAGCACCGGATTCGGGCGGCCGCTCCACACCCGGTCCCGGCCGCGGTAGCGCTCCTCCCAGGCGTCCTCCTCGAACATGGTGGCGATCCGGTGCCGGTACCCGGCCACCGCCTCCCGGGTGTCCTCGGCGATCAGATCCATGTTGATCGCGGCGCCCGCGGTCTGCCCGCCGGCCGCCGCCACCACCACCGTCGCGCCCAGGTTGGTGACGTTGCCGGCTACCCACACACCCGGGACCGAGGTCGCGCCCATCTCGTTCGCCGGGATCCGGCTGCCCACGGCGAACCCGTTCATCTCGAACGGGCTCGGCTCCAGGCCCAGTGACTCGGCCACCCCCGACCGAGCGGTGAACCGTGGCGCTACCACAACCGCATCCAGCGCGACAACCCCGCCGTCGGCTAGCCGTACACCAGACACCTTTCCGCCGTCCGTCTCCAGCCGCTCGATGATCTCCGGCACCATCGGGATCCCCCGCGCGGCCAGCTCTTCGGCCTGCTCCGGGCTCGGTGCGGCAGTACCGTTCAGCAGCAGCACGACGTGCGGGCTGATCTGCCGCCACATCTGCGCCTGGTGCACGCTCATCGGCCCGCCCGCGATCACACCGAGACGTTGGTCACGAAGTTCCCAGCCATGGCAGTACGGGCAGTGCGCCACGTCCGTACCCCAGCGCTCGGCCAGCCCCGGAATCTCCGGCAACTCGTCCACCAGCCCCGTGGTAATCAGCAGCCGCCGCCCGCGCACCACCGCACCGTCGTCGAGCGTCACCGCGAACCCGGCCCCGTCCCGGACCGCGCTCCGGGCCCGCCCGTCCACGAACCGCCCGCCGTACCCGGCCACCTCGTCCCGCCCCGCCACCAGCAGATCCCCCGGCGGCGTACCGTCGCGTCCCAGGAAGTTGTGCATGTGCGCGGCCGGCGCGTTCCGGGGCTCCCCGCTGTCCACCACCAGCACCGAACGCCGGGACCGCACCAGAGCGAGGGCCCCACTGAGCCCCGCCGCCCCGCCACCGATCACGACGACGTCAAAGGTCTGCTCTTCCATAGCGTTCCCTCCAAGAAGCTGCCCGTTTCGGCATGCGTCCCACCGTGCCCGCCCCTCCACGATCCGGCAATCAACGTTGCCGTTTCAGCAAAACCCCCCGTCACCGCCCGCACCGCTCGACCCCGGCCACCACCGCCGAAGCCCGTCCCCTCACGCCGTCGCCATCTTCATCGCGGGCGCCGTCGCGGGAGTCACGGTCACGGGCTTCGGCGTTCCCCAGCCGGGCGGCCAGACACCACCCGCCACCTCACGAGGCCGCGTTTCCGGCATATTCGGTACGCCACAAGCCGCGCTGGATCCTGGTCGATGCACCACCGGATCGACCAAGATCCTGGAACGGGGAATGAAACCCGTTAATCGGATCGCAGCACGCACCGCCAACGCGCCCCGCCAGCCCGTCTCTCCTCCATCGATCTGAGGGTTCCGCTCCCCTCACACCCGCTTTCCGGCTCCCCGTTTCGCGTTTTCCGGCTTCCCGTTTCGCGATTTCCGGCTTCCAGTAACCGATTTCTGCGCGATTCCTGCCTTTCCCGCGCCCTTCCCGCGGCAGGAAAGCGAACTGAACCCTTATCAGGATCGACGTGTCAGCGGACGATGACGTTGCGAAGAGGGGTACCGGCGGCGTACGCGGCAAGGTTTTCGGACAGCAGGACGGCGGCGTTCTCGGGCCGGCCGCCTGCCGCGTGCGGGGTGATGATGATGTTCGGTTCGGACCACAGGGGTGAAGTCGCCGGGAGCGGTTCGGACTCGAAGACGTCCAGGGCCGCGCCGGCCAGGCGGCCCTCGCGGATCGCGGACAGCAGGGCGTGCTCGTCCAGGGTGGCGCCACGGCCCACGTTGATCACCCAGGCATGAGCGGGCAGGGCCGCCAGCACCTCGGCGCCGACGATGCCGGCGGTTTCCGGGGTCGCCGGGAGGATGTTGATCAGGAGGTCGGTGGACGGGAGCCGGGCGGGGAGATCGGATTCGGTCACCACCGGGAAGCCGTGCCGGGTGCCGGCGGTTCGGGCCACGCCTGTCACGTTGGCGCCCAGTGCGGCCAGCAGCGGGGCCAGCCGGGCGGCGATGCCACCGAAGCCCCAGATCACCACATTCGCGTCACCCAGGGTGCGGAAGGAACCGGTGGGGCGGACCGGCTGGACGCCGCCGAGTTCGCCGGCCCAGCGGTGGCCGATCTGGGCGCGGATCAGCAGGTTCAGCCGGCGGGCGGCGGCCAGGACCAGGCCGAGCGTGTGCTCCGCGACGGTACGGTCGTGCAACCCCAGTCCCGCTGTCACCACCACGTCGTCGGCGAAACCGGCCCCCAGCACCGCGTCGGGTCCGGCCGCGAGGGTCTGCACCCAGCGCAGCGAGGTGAGCCGGCCGGCCGCGTCGGTGAGGTTGCCGGCCGAGTTGCCCCAGACCACCAGGACTTCGGCGTCGGTGTGTTCCTCGGGAACGGGCTGATGTACGTCGTACACGGCGGTCACCACCCCGGCGGGCAGTTCCGGATCGAGGGCGATGGTGCCGGGCAGGAGAACCTTCATACCCGCCAGCCTGCCACCGCGCCGATTGGGCCGCCCCGTCCGGCGCGGTGGCAGGCCGGCGAGAAAGAACGTTCGTTCTCGCACCAGCCCCGCGTGGGTGATCCGCTCAGCCGAGATCTTGGAGGATTCACTACCGTTTTGAGCCTCCTGCTTGGCCGCTGACCCGCTCGTGGCCAATTCCCCCCGCGAAATGTCCACCTCCAGCTCAACCCAGACAGATCTTGGCGGATTTACCACCTATTTGAGCCCTCTTCCCGACTGCTGGCCCGCTCGCGGTCAATTCCTCGCGCGAGTGTCCGCCTTCCAGCTCCACCTTGGCCGATCTTGGAGGATTTACCACCGTTTCCGGTGGTAAATCCTCCAAGATCTCGGGCGGGCGAGTCGCTCCCGCAAGGGATTGACCGAAAAGGATTAGGTGGCCGAGAATAAATCTCTTTTGCGGTGGTAAATCCTCCAAGATCGCGGGCAAACCCATCGCCTCAGCGAGCGATTGACCCGGAGCTCGGCATCGAACTCGGACGAAGTCTCGTTTTGGGCAGCGAAATCACCACAATCGCAGTTTTGGCGGTGGCGCACGTGGAGATTTTGGCGGTGGTCCGCCCGGAGGATGGACCGCGAGCGGGTCGACCGCCGAGACCAGCAAGATAGAACGTTCGTTCTCGCAAGGGAACGAACAGCGTCACGACACAACGTTCGCTCTCGCGCGAGAACGACCGGCACCGCGACAGAACGTTCGTTCTCGCGAAACAACGACCCACCCCGCCACGGAACGTTCGCTCTCCCGAAACAACGACCCACCCCGCCACGGAACGTTCGCTCTCCCGAAACAACGACCCACCCCGC
>NZ_JBNZCE010000017.1:667551-676603 GCF_050589265.1 Actinoplanes sp. G11-F43 | reverse complement strand
GCGGCGCCGCGGTGGGTGAGCCGTGCGCCGGCCGGCTGTCCGGGCGGCGCCGCGGTGGGGCGGTACGGATCACACCGTGGTCGGTACTCCCGGGGTGAGCCAGGTCAGTGCGCCGGCCGGGAACGCCGCCTCCACCTCGGTGCGGCCCTCCCGGAAGTGGGACCAGCCCTCGTAGTGGACCGGCACCACCCGGCGCGGGCGGATCGACTCGATCAGGCCGGCCGCGTCCCGGCCGGTCATCGTGTATCTGATCGGGCCGGTCAAGCCGAACTGGACCTTGCCCAGGTGCAGGATCACGGTGTCGACGGTGAAGCGGGACGCCACCTGGCGGACGCCGTCGAAGAGCACCGTGTCGCCGGAGATCCAGAGGACCTCAGGGCGGCCGGCGGGGCGTACGGCGAAACCGATGGCCTCGCCGACGATCGGGCGGCTCAACGGCGGGCCGTGCCGGGCCGGGGTGGCGATGACGGTGAGATCGGCGACACCGGCCTCCTGCCATGGGGCGAGACCGCGCACCCCGGGCACCGTGCCGCCCAGCCGCCGGGCCCCGCTGACCGTGGTGAGGACGAGCGGCACCGACGGCAGCAGCGCTCGGCCGGCGATGTCCAGGTTGTCGCCGTGGTGGTCGTGGGTGAGCAGAACGGCGTCGATCCGGCCGAGTGACTCGTACGGCACGGCCGGCCCGGCGGTCTTCACCGACGACGTGCCGAGGCCGAACGAGTAACGCCGGCCGGGTGCGTCGAACGTCGGGTCGGTGAGCAGGCGCACCCCGCCGATCTCGATCAGGGTGGTGGGCCCGCCGATGTGGGTGATCCGGGCGGTCACCGGGCGTGCCGCAGGGCCCATTCCAGCACCTCGTCGGCGATCTGCTCCCATCCTTTCTGGGCGGGCAGCAGGTGGGCGTATCCCTCGTACTCGCGGATCTCGGTCACGGTGTCGGACTTGTAGTGCTTGTGGTTGGAGCGTTGCACCTCGGGCGGCATGATGTGGTCCTCGGAGCCGGAGACGAACAGCAGCGGGGCCCGGTCGTCGTTGTGGTAGTCGACCCAGGTGTCCTGATGGCCGGGCTGGAAGTTGGCGAGCACACTGCCCCACAGGATGCCGCCGTTGGCCGGGATGGCGTACCGCTCGTACAGCGCGGCGGATTCTTCGGCGGTGAACGTGTTGGTGAAGGCGTACGTCCACTGTTCCAGGGTCAGCGGCACCGCCTTGTGCCGGTTGGCCGGGCTCTTCAGCACCGGGAAGGTGGATTTGACCTGGGAGAGCGGGACCACCCGGACGCCTTCGGTGGGTGCCGAGTTCATCGCCACGCCGGCCGCGCCGAACCCGTGGTCGAGCAGGATCTGGGTGAACGCCCCACCGGCCGAGTGACCGATGATGATCGGCGGCTCGGGCAGTGCGCGGATCTGCTCCTCGATGTGTTCGATGATCTGCGGGACGGTGACGTTCACGATCGGGGTGGGGTCGGCGTTGAGTGATTCCACCTCGACCTCGAAGCCGGGGTAGGCGGGTGCGATCACCCGGTGGCCCTTGGCCTCGTAGTGCGCGATCCAATGCTCCCAGCTGCGTGGGGTGACCCAGAAGCCGTGCACCAGAACGATCGGTTTCATGCTTGATACCCCCTGAGGAAGGCCAGCAGATCCTGGCCGAGCTGTTCCCGGTGTGTGTCGGTGATGCCGTGCGGCGCGCCCCGGTAGACGGTGAGCACCGCGTCCTTGATCCGGGCAGCGGACGCCTGCCCGCCCACGGCGAACGGGACGACCTGGTCGTCGTCGCCGTGGATGACGAGGGTGGGTACGTCGACCGCGTCGAGGTCGGGCCGGAAGTCGGTGGCCGAGAAGGCGGCGACACACTCGTACGCGTTGTGGTGCCCGGCTTGCAGGCCCCGCAGCCAGAACGCGTCCCGGATCCCGGCGGAGACGTCGGCGCCGGCCCGGTTGCCACCGAAGAACGGCCCGTCGGCGAGGTCCCGGTAGAGCTGGGAGCGGTCGGCCAGCGACCCGGCCCGGAGGGCGTCGAACACCTCGCCGGGCAGCCCGCCCGGGTTGTCCGGGGTGCGCAGCATCAGCGGCGGGACCGCGGAGACCAGGACCAGCTGGGCGATCCGCGCCGTGCCGTGCCGTCCGATGTACCGGGCCACCTCGCCGCCGCCGGTGGAGAACCCGACCAGGGTGACCTCGCGCAGGTCGAGGGTGTCCAGGAGGGTGGCCAGGTCGTCGGCGTAGGTGTCCATCTCGTTGCCGTGCCACGTCTGGGTGGAGCGGCCGTGCCCGCGCCGGTCATGGGCGATCGCCCGGTAGCCGTGCGACGCCAGGAAGAGCTGCTGTGCCTCCCAGCTGTCCGCGTTCAGGGGCCAGCCGTGGCTGAGGACGACCGGGCGGCCGGCACCCCAGTCCTTGTAGAAGATCTCCGCCCCGTCGGCGGCGGTGAGGTGACCCATGGATCGATCCTCATGGGTTCGCGTCCACCGCCGAATCCCGTGAAACGCGTAGTCAGTCCTGCAAGGTCACCCGCAGCTGTCTACGGGTGGTGACGCCGAGCTTCCGGAACACCTTGCGCAGGTGGTAGTCGACGGTGCTGGGGCTGAGGAACAGGTGAGCGGCGATCTCCGCGTTGGTGGCCCCGGTGCGGGCCAGCCGGGCCACCGAGGCCTCCTGCGGGGTGAGCGCGCTCTCGTCGGTCTCGGGCAGCGGGGCGCGGGCGATCTCGCCGAGCGCGGCCAGTTCGGCGGCGGCCCGCCGGGCGAACGCGGTGGCGCCGACCCGTTCGAACATCTCGCACGCCGCGGCCAGATGGTCGCGGGCGTCCCGGCGGCGCCGGCGGCGGCGCAGCCACTCGCCGTAGAGCAGCCGGGCGCGGGCCAGATCGCCGTACGCCGGGGTGCCGTCCAGCCGCCGGATCGCCGACCGGTAGTGCTCCTCGGCCCGGTCCGGCCCGGCGAGCAGGGCCCGGCAGCGGTCCAGCAGCCCCAGTGACCGGGCGGTGGCGCTGGGCCGGGCGGACAGTTCCAGATCGGCCAGGGCGGCTTTCGCGGTCTGCCGGTCACCGGCGCGCAGCGCGGCCTCGACGAGTTCCGGCAGTGCCCAGGCATACCGGCGGGGGCGGCCCAGGTCGACGATGGTGAGCAGGGTCTGCCGGGCCGTGGACCACCGGCTCTCGGCGATGTCCAGGATGGCCAGGTGCAGCCGGGTGACCGCGTGCATGCCGCCGAGGTGCAGCATCGCGAAGACGTCGAGGGCCTGCCCGGCCGACTCGCGGATGCCGTCCGGCGCCCGCCAGGTGAGCAGTTCGGGATGCCGCCAGACCAGCTCCTGCTCGGCGGTGGCGCCGATGGCCCGGCGCAGCCGCAGCCCGGCCGCGTCGTGCCGGTCGGCCTCGTCGAGCCGGCCCAGCACCGCGTGGGTCATCGCGGCGATGAAGTGGATCAGGTCGAGCCGGTGCAGCGCCCCGGTCCGGCGGGCGGCCTCCTCGGCGCGGGACAGCACACCCAGTTTCGTCTCCTCGTCCCAGACGATGGTGCAGAGGTTGACGCCGATGGCGAACCGGGACAGCAGCACCTCGTCGGGCAGCCCGGGGTCGGCGATCGCGGCGATGGCCGGGCGGATCGCCGGCACACAGGCCGGATAGCCGTCCACCACGAACGCGGTGTACGCGGCGAGCACCAGCCCGTCGAGGTGGTCGTCGCCGGCCAGCGGCGCGGCCGCGGCGGCGACCTCGGACTCGCTGGTGCCGCCCAGATGTTCGGCCGACAGCACGTGCTCGATGCCCTGGATCAGCGCCCGGCGGGCCCGCGCCCGGTCCGGGCCGAACGCCTCGGCGGCGGCCAGGCACAGCGCGACGGCGTCCCGCTGACCGGTCGGCACCCCGGCGTTGATGATGGCGAACGCCCTGGTCAGCAGGGCGTCGCCGCGGGCCGGGCCGGTGAGTGCGGGCCCGTCCACCTGGTCCAGCAGCAGCAGCGCGCGGGCCGGGGCACCGGCCGCCATCGCCGCGCCGGCCGCCCGGACCTGACGGGCCGCCCGCGCGGTGGGCTCCGGGGTCAGTTCGGCGGCCCGGGTGAGGAACCCGGCCCGCGCGGTGTGGCCGCCCCGGGCGCCGGCCCGGTCGGCGCCGCGTTCCAGTTCGGCGGCGACCGTCTCGTCCGGACCGACCGCCGCCGCGCCCAGGTGCCAGGCCCGCCGGTCGGCGTCGGACGGTCCGGTGATCGCCGCGGCGAGGGCCGCGTGCACCGCCCGGCGCTGGGCCGGGACCGCGTCGCCGTAGATCGCCGAGCGGACCAGCGGATGCCGGAACTCCATCGGTGGCAGGCCGGTGACCAGGCGGTCCGACTCGGCCGGCCCGGCCTGTTCCGGCCCGGTGCCGAGTCGCCGGGCGGCGTCCAGCAGCTGGTCGGGGCGGCCACCGGCGCCGGCTGCGGCGAGCACCAGCCAGGTCCGGGTGGCCGGCGGATAGGCGCGCACCCGGGTGGCGTAGTGCTCCTCCAGGCGGCTGCCGACCGGCACCGGGCCGGGCAGTGGGGAGGCGCCGCTGAGCTGGTCGGCGGTGAGTTCCCGGCCCAGGTCGGTGAGGGCCAGCGGGTTGCCGCCGGTGGACTCGGCCACCTGCTCGGCCAGCCCTCGGTCCAGGTCGCCGGTGACCACGTCGGACAGCAGAGCCAGTGCCGCGTCCCGGCCCAGGCCGGTGATCTCCAGCACGTCCACGCCGGCGAACAGGCCCGGATCGTCCGGGACGACCCGCTGACCGAAGAGCAGGACCACCCCCTCGGCGTGCAGGCGGCGGGCGACGAAGGCCAGCGCGCGGGCCGACTCCGGGTCGAGCCAGTGCACGTCGTCGACCACGCAGAGCCGGGGCGCCCCGGCGATCAGGGTCAGGGTGGCGAGGCTGACCAGGAAGAGGTCGGCCGGTGGTCCGTCGGCGAGGCCGCAGGCCACCTCCAGGGCGGTGCGCTGGGCGGCCGGCAGGCGGGTCCGTTCCGGCAGCAGGGGGAGCAGAAGACGATGCAGGCCGCCGTACGGGAACCCGGCCTCGGACTCGACCCCGCTGATGCTCAGGGTGGACGGGGCGCGGCTCATCGCGTACGCCAGAAGTGCGGTCTTGCCGACACCCGCCTCGCCGCGCAGCACCCATGCCGCGCTGCGCCCGCCTCGCGCCTCCCGCAGGAGTCCGTCGAGCCGGGCGCATTCGTCGTCGCGTCCGAAGAGCCGCACGGGCGGCAGCCTATCGGTGAGTGAGGGGCGGATTACAGCCCGGAGAGGCGCTGTCCGGCGCGGACGACGGCCATCGCGTGCCGTTCGCCGGGCCGGCGGCCGAGACGCTCGATCGGCCCGCTTATCGAGATGGAGGCGATCACCCGGCCGGTGCGGTCCCGGATCGGCGCGGAGACGCTGGCCACACCGGGCTCGCGCTCGGCGACGCTCTGCGCCCAGCCGCGGCGGCGGACCTCGGCCAGCGTGCGCCCGGTGAACTTGCAGCGCGGCAGGAGCGGCATCACGGCCTCCGGGGGCTCCCACGCGAGCAGGATCTGGGCGGCCGAGCCGGCCACCATCGGCAGCACCGAGCCGACCGGGACGGTGTCGCGCAGACCACTGGCCCGCTCGGCGGCGGCCACACAGATCCGTTCATCGGCGCGACGCAGATAAAGCTGCGCACTCTCCCCCGTCGCGTCCCGCAGTGCGGACAGCAGGGGCTCCGCTGCGGTCAGCAGAACGTCCGGCGCGGCGTTGGCCAGCTCGCCCAATCGAGGTCCGGGACGCCATCTTCCTTGAGTGTCGCGCACCAGCATCCGATGGATCTCCAAGGCCTGGGCCAGGCGATGTGCAGTCGCCCGCGGCAGCTTGGTGCGGTCGACCAACTCGGCAAGGCTGGCGCCGTCGACACATGCGGCGAGGATGACAACCGCCTTGTCGAGAACGCCTACACCGCTCATACTGTGTCCCACAAGCCGAAACATACATTCCAGAATTTAGGATGTCCAGATGGTGGGAGTCACTCCCCAGAGCGGGAAACCCAGGACCCTGGCCGAGAAGGTCTGGGATGACCACGTGGTGCGCACGGCCGAGGGTGAGCCCGACCTGCTCTACATCGACCTGCACCTGCTGCACGAGGTCACCAGCCCGCAGGCCTTCGACGGGCTGCGGATGGCCGGGCGGCCGGTGCGCCGCACCGACCTCACGCTCGCGACCGAGGACCACAACACCCCGACCGGGTATGCGGACCCCGCGTTCAACACCAAGCGCGGCGAGCTGTTCACGATCGCCGACACCACCTCGCGGACCCAGATCGAGACCCTGCGCAAGAACTGCGCCGAGTTCGGTGTCGAGATCCGCCCGCTGGGTGACGTCAACCAGGGCATCGTGCACGTGATCGGCCCGCAGCTGGGCCTCACCCAGCCGGGCATGACGATCGTCTGTGGCGACTCGCACACCGCCACCCACGGCGCCTTCGGCGCGCTGGCCTTCGGCATCGGCACCAGTGAGGTCGAGCACGTGCTCGCCACCCAGACGCTGCCGCAGTCCAAGCCGAAGACGATGGCCGTCACGGTCGTCGGCGAGCTGGGCCCGGGCGTCTCCGCGAAGGACCTGATCCTCGCCCTGATCACGCAGACCGGCACCGGCGGCGGCAACGGCCACATCGTGGAGTACCGCGGCGAGGCCATCCGCAAGCTCTCCATGGAGGGCCGGATGACCATCTGCAACATGTCGATCGAGTGGGGCGCCAAGGCCGGCATGATCGCGCCGGACGAGACCACCTTCGCGTACCTCAAGGACCGGAAGCACGCCGCGCGGGGCGCCGACTGGGACGCCGCCGTCGAGTATTGGAAGACGCTGCCCACCGACGAGGGCGCCGAGTACGACACCGAGATCATCCTGGACGCGGCGTCGATCAGCCCGTTCATCACCTGGGGCACCAACCCCGGCCAGGGCGCCGCACTCAACAGCGTGGTCCCGAGCCCGGAGGACTTCCTGGACGAGGTCGAGCGCGGCGCCGCCCAGCGCGCGCTGGACTACATGGCCCTCACCCCCGGCACCCCGTTCCGCGAGGTCCCGGTGGACGTGGTCTTCGTCGGCTCGTGCACCAACGGCCGGCTGGAGGACCTGCGCGCCGCCGCCGACATCATCCGGGGCCGCAAGGTCGCCGACGGGGTCCGGATGATGATCGTGCCCGGCTCCTACCTGGTCCGCGAGCAGGCCGAGGCCGAGGGCCTGGACAAGGTGTTCACCGAGGCGGGCGCCGAGTGGCGGTTCGCCGGCTGTTCGATGTGCCTGGGCATGAACCCGGACACCCTCAGCCCCGGCCAGCGCGCCGCGTCCACCTCCAACCGCAACTTCGAGGGCCGGCAGGGCAAGGGCGGGCGCACCCACCTGGTCTCGCCGCAGGTCGCCGCCGCCACCGCCGTGGTCGGCAAGCTGGCCGCCCCCGCCGACCTCTGAGCCAGGGAACAGGAACAGTCATGGACAAGTTCGTCAGCCACAGCGGCAAGGTCATGCCGCTGCGCCGTTCCGACGTGGACACCGACCAGATCATCCCGGCGGTCTACCTGAAGCGGGTCACCCGGACCGGCTTCGAGGACGGCCTCTTCAGCGCCTGGCGCGAGGACCCGGACTTCGTGGCGAACCGGCCGGCCCACGCCGGCGCCAGCATCCTGGTCGCCGGGCCCAACTTCGGCACCGGCTCGTCCCGCCAGCACGCCGTCTGGGCGCTGCGCGACTTCGGTTTCAAAGCCGTCATCGCCTCCCGTTTCGGCGACATCTTCCGCGGCAACTCCCTCAAGGAGGGCCTGCTGCCGGTCCAGCTCGACCAGAAGATCGTGGAGAGCCTCTGGGACCTGGCCGAGAGCGAGCCGGACAAGGAGATCACCGTCGACCTGGAGGGCCGGGTGGTCCGCGTCGACGACGCCGCCTACGGCTTCCCGATCGACGACTTCAGCCGGTGGCGTCTGATGGAAGGCCTCGACGACATCGGACTGACGCTCCGGCATGAGGAGACCATTACCGCGTACGAGAAGAAGCGCCCCGCTTTCAAGCCGGTCGTAACCCTTTAGTCCACGCATGAATAAGCCCCTGCCGGGTCACCCGGCAGGGGCTTATTCGTTGGGACACAACGGTTTTTTGCCCTCAATGTTTCTGTAACCACATCACAGGGCATACCGTGCGCGCAGAATGGCCTTCGACGGGCCAGTTCTCACGTCCGGGAGGAAACCGTGAACAAGGCCGAGCTCATCGAGGCGCTCGCCGGCAGGCTGGGTGACAAGAAGACGGCGACCCTGGCGCTCGACGCGTTCATCAGTGAGGTGCAGAACGCCGTCGCCAAGGGTGACAAGGTCGCTCTCACCGGATTCGGTTCCTGGGAGAAGCGGGTGCGAAATCCGCGCACCGCACGGAATCCGCGAACCGGCGAACCGGTCAAGGTGAAGAAGACGTCGGTCGCGGTCTTCCGCGTCGGCAGCGCATTCCGGGATCTCGTCGCGAGCGGAAAGCCGGCCAAGGCCGCCACCGCCGCGAAGAAGACCACCGCCAAGGCCGCACCGGCCAAGGCGGCCACCACGACCGCCGCGAAGAAGACCGCGGCGACGAAGACGGCCACCACGGCGGCGGCGAAGAAGACGGCGGCCACCAAGACCGCCGCCACCAAGAATGCCGCCACCAAGGCGACCGCCACCAAGGCCGCCGCGACGAAGGCCACGGCGACCAAGGCGACCGCCACCAAGACGGCGGCGGCCAAGTCGGCGCCGGCCAAGACCACCGCGGCCAAGACGGCGACCACGGCGGCGGCCAAGAAGACCGCCACCAAGACCGCCGCCACCAAGACCGCCGCCACCAAGGCGGCCACCACGAAGACGGCCGCGAAGTCGGCGACCGACAAGAAGGCCGCGACCACCGCCAAGGCGACCCCGGCCAAGAAGACCGCCCGCAAGACCGCGACCCCGGAGGCGGTGCCGGCCCGCGCCCGGTCGCCGCGGAAGGCCCGCTGACCGGGATCCAGCGGAAGGCTGGCTGACCGGGATCCAGCGAAGGCTCGCTGACCCGGGGATCCACATCACACGTGAGGGGCG